>USHH01000079.1 GCA_900554345.1 uncultured Bacteroidales bacterium
GAGCGCTACACGGGGGGGGCGCCCCGCCCGGGCCCCCCCGCCGCTCCCGCCGCCGAGGAGGCAAAAGCTGAATGAAATTAGCCATATATCTATAATTGCTTCGGGCGACCGTGTCTTCACCGATACGGTCGCCTTTTCATTAACCCCGCCATTACCTCTTCCTTATGACAAGACATCTCGCCTCCGTCGCGCTCGTGCTCGCGGGCACGGTGCTGTCGGCGCCCGCGGCCGACACTTCGGCCGCCATCTTCAATCCGCGTTTCCAGACCCTCCAGGTGCAGCTCGAAGGGGCCTTCATGCTCCCACCCGTGGCAAGGCTCGGCACATCCGACAGAATCATCATATCCTTCGACGAGATAGCCGACGACTATTCGGAGCTTCGCTACCGCCTGATGCACTGCAACGCTGACTGGCAGCCCTCGCGCCTCATGGAGTCGGAATATCTCGAGGGCTTCAACGAGGCCCCTGTCGACGACTACGCCTTCTCCTCAAACACCTACATACACTACGTGAACTACCGTATCGCCATCCCTTCGGACGACATGCAGCCGCTCGTCTCCGGCAACTACCTGCTCCAGGTCTATCCGCAGGATGATCCTTCGGATACAATCCTTCAGGCAAGGTTCTCGCTGGCCGAGACCATGATGCCGGTGGCGGTCGGCGTCACCAGCCGGACCGATATGGGTTTCAACACGGAATTCCAGCAGCTCGAGCTGGCCGTAGACCGCTCGGCGTTTCCGGTAGGCAACCCCTATCAGGACATTGTGGTGACCGTGGAGCAGAACAACTCTCCAGACACAAGGCGCACTGCGGCTCCTCCGCTGCGCGTGGAGGGCAACAGGATAGTGTATGCCCACGACCCTAACCTTGTCTTCAAGGCCTCCAACGAGTTCAGGAGGTTTGAGACCGTGAGGGTCGACTATGCCGGCATGCATACGGAATCGATGGAATGGGGAGGCTCCAACTATCATGCGTATCTTATGACCGACGGGAGCCGCAAGGATGCCGATTACGTCTACGACTCCACCCAGCGGGGACGATTCATGATAGATGAATACAATTCCACCGATCCGGCGCTCGGCGCCGACTATGTGACGGTGCATTTCGCCCTTGACGCGCCGGAGGTGATAGGCGGCGACGTCTATGTCGACGGCGACTTCACGCTCCATAGCCGCGACGACCGTTATAAGATGACGTATGACGTCAACGACCGTCTCTACCGTCTCCAGCTTCCCCTCAAGCAGGGAAGCTACAACTATCAGTATGTGGTGAAGGCGCGCGACGGCAGGACACCGGCCACGACGTCGCCCATCGAGGGAGACAAATACGAGACAGTAAACGAATACCTGGTGAAGGTCTACCACCGGCCGCCGGGAAGCCGTGGCGACAGACTGGTGGGCTTCGCCACAGTAACGAGCCACTGAATCAGACATCAATGACAATCAGCAACAAGTATATGCTTCAGATACAAGACACATTGGTCAGCCTTGACCTTATAGAGAGATTCTTCGCCTGCGACCTGACGAAATGTCTGGGCCAGTGCTGCATCGACGGCGATGCCGGCGCTCCGCTCCTCAAGGAGGAAGACGAGCGTATCAGGCAATACCTTCCGCAGATCCTTCCGCTGCTGACGCCGGCCGGGCGCCGGGTGGTGGAGGAGGAGGGCACCTCATATATAGATTCGGAGGGCGACCTCGTGACGCAGATAGTGGAGGGACGCGACTGCGTGTTCACCACCTATGGCCCGGGGGGAGTGTGTCTCTGCGCCCTGGAGAAGGCGAGCCGGGAGGGAGTGCTTCCGCCGTTGAAGCCGATCTCGTGTCATCTCTATCCCGTGCGTCTCGGGCACTGCGGCGACCTTACGGCCGTCAACTGCCATAAATGGAAAGTATGCCGTCCGGCCGAAGCCTCCGGCAGGGCGAAGGGGATACGGGCATGGCAGTTTCTCAAGGAGCCCCTCGTAAGGCGTTTTGGAGAGGAGTGGTATGCCGAGCTTGACCTGACGGCCCGGGAATATCTGCGTCAGAAAGGGGAAATATGAAGAAGGGGTGCAGGTAAGCGGCAGAGGGTTGGGGGAATTATGACGGTTTAACAGGTTAAAATCGTAAATGTTAAAAACATTTTAATCTTTTTTCAGTAAATTAAGAATACAAAGAGAAATATATTTATTAATTTTGCGGTTGCAAAGTGATTTTGCATCTACCCTAACATGTAAGAATTTATTTAGTTAAGCCAAACGAAACGCCGCGATGAGAATCGGGGCGCTTTTTTTACCCTTATAATCAGGGAGTAGCGTCTACAGGATAGGAGCGAAAAGCCTGACCACCGACTCCGTGAGTCGCTGTAGCTTCGGCCGCGCGTGCCATTTGGCGTATGTGAGCTTGCGGCTCTGTTTTATGTCGTTGAAGAAGATGTCGCGCATGCGGGCATTGAAATCCCGGTCGTAGATTAGCAGGTTGCACTCGAAATTATTCTCGAAGCTGCGGAAGTCGAAATTGGTGGAGCCCGCCGTCACTACATCGTCGTCGATGATCATGCACTTGGCGTGGAGCATGCTGCGCGTGTAAAGATACACCTTTATTCCGGCGTTGAGGCAGCGCGTCACGTAGGAGAACGATGCATACTGGAGCATTCTGGAGTCGCTGTGCTCCGGAATCATGATGCGGACGTCGATTTTGGAGAGGGCCGCGGCCTCGAGAGCGCGGAGCAGGGCGTCGGTAGGCAGGAAATAGGGGGTCTGGATATAAATCGACCGTTTTGCCATGGCGATGCATTTGAGGAAGCAGAGGGCGATATTGTCCCAGGTATCGACGGGCCCGGAGGTGATGAGCTGCATGCCGAGCTCATTGTGGAAATCGGCCGGGCGGCATTCGATGGGGGAGAGCTGGGGCGCCTTCTTCATGAAATTCCAGTCGACGGCGAAGCTGTAGATACACGACTCCACGATGTTGCCCTGGAGCCGGAAATGGGTGTCGCGCCATTCGGGCTTGCCGTCGACGGGGCGCACGTAGCGGTCGGCGATGTTCATGCCTCCGACGTAGGCTATCGCCTCGTCGATCACCACTATCTTGCGGTGGTTGCGCCAGTTGATTCGGTTGGCGAGCTCCGGGAAGGTGACTCGGAAGAAGGGATGGGTGTCGACGCCGGCGGCATTGAGGCGCCGGAAGAAGCTGTTGGAGGCCTTGAAGGAGCCCACATTGTCGTAGATTACCTTCACTTCCAGTCCCTGCGCGGCCTTCTCGATGAGGATGTCGGCGATCTCCTGCCCTATGTCGTCGTCGAGAAAGATGTAGTATTGTAGGTAGATCGACTTCTCGGCGTGGAGCATGTCTTCCTTGAGGGCGTTGAATTTCGAGAGTCCGTCGGTGAAGATGTCGATCCTGTTGTCGATGGTGAGCGGGGACCGGCAGATGTTGTGGGCGAGCTTGATGAGATTGCGTGTGTCGCGCGAGACGTGGAGCGTGTCGAGGTCGACGCGCACCACTTTGTGGTCGTGGAGCAGCCTTCGCTTCTGATGCTGCGAGATCATGTGCATCCCCTTGAGGCTGCGGCCGAAAAAGAGATAGAATATCACCCCCACGCCGGGCAGGAATATCAGCGCTATGACCCATGCGAGGGCGCGGATGGGGTTGCGGTTGTCTTTCACCACCATCACCACGGCGGCCGCCACCATTGCGAGATAGAGCAGCACGAGCACTATCAGCAGCCAGTTGACGATTATGACGGAAATCCCTTCCTGCATGGATGCCTTGTCTGTAGTCAGGCTGACCGTCTACCATTCCACGGGCGTCTTGCCGTGTTGCTGTAGATACCGGTTGGCCTGGGTGAAATGATGGTTGCCGAAGAAACCGCGTGAGGCGGAAAGGGGAGAAGGGTGTGGGGAAGTGAGCACGAGATGGCGCCCGCGGTCGATGATGGCTCCCTTCCTTATGGCGTCGGAGCCCCAGAGGAGGAACACGAGATTGTCGCGCCCGTCGTTGAGGGCCTTGACGGCGGCGTCGGTGAATGTCTCCCAGCCTCGGCCGGCATGGGAGCGCGGCTGGTGCTCCCTCACGGTGAGAGTGGAGTTGAGCAGGAGCACGCCCTGTCGGGCCCAGCGGGAGAGGTCGCCGTTGTAGGGGAGTGAGGCGCCGGTGTCGGCGTTGACTTCCTTGAATATGTTGCGGAGCGAGGGGGGCATCATCACGCCGTCGCCCACGGAGAAGGCGAGGCCGTTGGCCTGGCCGGGGCCGTGATAGGGGTCCTGACCTATGATCACGACCTTGGTGTCGGCGAAAGGCGACTCGTTGAACGCCTCGAAGATCCTTCCGGCGGGAGGATAGACCCTGACTGACGGGTCGGCATACTCGGCCCTCACCATATCGGTAAGGGTCTTGAAATAGGGCTTGTCGAACTCATCGGCAAGCGCCTTCTTCCATCCCTCTTCAATTTTCACATCCATAATATTGTTGTTGAAATGCAGTTGGGCGCCCTAAATTAATAAAAAAAACTGATAAAGACAAACCCTCATCTGAGATAAAGATGGAAAAGTGTCGGAATTGAAAATAAAAATGATAAAATATTGCGGCTAAATTTGCGGGTGATAAAAAAAAGTGTTAAGTTTGCCGAAACGTTTTATTGAAAAATGCAAATTTTATGAAGAAAATCTACTTTATGATTGCAATGTCGCTGCTTGCGACCGGCGCAGTGGCCGGCGAGGTGGTGACTTACGACGCGTCGCTCCCGCTGGCGCGCAAGAGCTTCAGAGACCGCACAGCGGTGGCCAGAGGCATGTCGACACGCGCCTCCTCCACTTCCTCATCGCTGCCGGAAAACGGCTGGGGCTATAACTGCGGCATCTACAACTGGAACGGCTATCAGAACCAGGTCTCCGACTTCAGGATGGCCACAGGCTTCACCGGGGATGTGCTCGAGAGCATATCCGGAAAGACCCTGAGCGAAGTGGCCATCGTGGCTCCCGCGCTCACCAACAGCAAGGTGCAGAGCATGGAGATGACGCTCTTTGTGACCAACGACCTCGACGGCACCCCCATTGTGGAAGTGCCCTACACCACGACGGGATGTCCGTTTGATGAAGACGGATATATCATCGACCAGTATGACGTGATAGAGCTTCCCGAGCCAATCGTGATCGACGGCAGCAAGCCCCTCTATGTCGGGGTGAAATCGCCTGAGGTCGCTAAAAACAATTATCCTATTCCGTTTGACGGTCTCCCGTTTGATGGCGAGGGCCTTCTGACGAGCACAGGAGGCAAAGCCTGGGAAAACGAGACGGAATATCTCGGATCGCTCTGTCTATATCTCGGTCTGGACGAGATGCCTGTGGATATGGCACGTATCCTCTCGGGGAGTTTCCAGAAGCAGGCGAATGTGGGAGACGAGCTCAGCGGTGATTTCGAGGTCTACAATATCGGAGGCAACGACCTTTCGTCGGCCGCCTTCACGATGCAGCTCGGCACAGAGCCGTCGGTGAATATCCTCTGCACTCCAGATAACGGCCATCTGCTCGGCTTCAACTATACGACATACGAATACGAGCCGGGAATCATACTCAGCCGTGACTACGGCGTGGCAGAAATAACAGGCTTCCCGGTGACCGTCTCCGGAGTGCTTTCCCTCACCTGCAGCCTGAGCGAGGTCAACGGCAAAGCCAACGCATGGGGCAACGCACCTCAGGAGCAGAGCCTCCTCGTGCTTCCGGAAGGCACCGGATATCCGCGCACCGTAGTGGTGGAGGAGGGCACTGGCCTCTGGTGTGGCTTCTGCGTGAGAGGATATGTCGGCATGGAATACATGGCCGCTAAATATACCGACGGCTCGTATATCGGCATCGCGGCCCACTCCGGCGACCCCATGGAGTCGCCGACCTACGCTGAGGTCGTGGAGCGTTACTTCGACGGCTTCCCGTCGGCCATGGTCAACCGTATGGACGAGGAGGATCCCTCCGCCGAGGATCTGGAGGCCGCTTATCTAAAGTCGGTGGCCATGCCCTCCTACGGCAAGATCGACATGGCAATCAAGGGTATCTCCGACAGCGACATGCTGAGTCTCGTCACCACCTCGGAAGTCGTGATTCCCGGCAATTATGCCGTGGCATTCGCACTCAAGGAAGACGGAGTCGGCCCCTACAAGCAGCACAACTACTATGCCGGCGGCGCATACGGCGAGATGGGCGGCTTCGAGAACGAGGGCGAGGTGGTCGAGCTGATGTTCAACGAGGTAGCGCGTTCGATCTACAATCCCTTCGGCATCGAGGGTTCGCTTCCCGACAACATGGAGACAGGAGTACCCTATGAGTTTGAGTATGACATACCTCTGGCCTACAGCACCGACGATACCGCCCAGTATAAGGTGGTAGACCGAGAGAAGTCGTATGTGGTGGCCATGCTTCTCGACACCAACACAGGCTACATAGTGAATGCCGTGCAGCTTCCGCTCGCCGGAGTGAAGGTCAACGACGTGGAGCAGGCTTCCGCAACCAGGGCAATAGCCGGAAGGGGTGTGATCACACTCTCGGGAGATCAGGGCGCGGTGGTCTATACTGCCGACGGCCGTGTGGCAGGACGCATCGCCGCCAACGGCCAGCTGAGCGTGGCTCCCGGCATCTACATGGTAAATGCAGGCTCCGACACCTTCAAGGTTGTCGTGAGATAAAGAAATAAAATGATTGTAAGTTTAAAGTAATTTTCAAGTTTAAGTCATAGTCCCGGGCTGTCGTGAGACATCCCGGGTTTTTTTGCACGACATCTGACCCCACAGAGCGGCTTCTGTGGTGCGGATGTGGTGCAATTGCTGAATAATGAAAGAGCCAGCCTGCTGACAGTCAGCAGGCTGGCTCGTGTTGGTATTCCCATGGGGAGTCGAACCCCAATCGTCGGAACCGGAATCCGAAATTCTATCCATTGAACTATGGGAACAAATGCACGGCAAAGGTAAGCAAAATCTCCGTCATTACCAAAGAAAACGCAAGCTTAATTCCAAAAGCATCAACATATATGCATATAATCGACATATATACATGTAAGTATGACATATACATGTATAAGGTCATCGTGAGGTAATGGATCAACATAGAGCGGGGAAATCCCGGACTGCATCGCGCAGCCCGGGCTTTTCATGCATTGTGAATCCGGAGATTGTGAGGGAATGGGAGAGGTCATTCCCTGGAGAGGATGAGGGCCGAGTAAGGGGTTACCGTCATGCGGCCGCCCTGGCTCTTTCCTAGCCCCCCCTTGGGAGAGATCAGTCCGTCGGCGGCCACGATCTTCCAGTCGCCTTTCTTGATGTTCACCTCCTGCGGATGGGAGGCGCCGTTGAAGACCACCTTGATCTCCTTCCAGGCGTCGCCGTTGGCGTTGTCGAGAAGAGAGTAGGAGATGAGGTTGGGCGTCTTCTCCGAGTCGATCCTGTCAAACTTCAGATGACGCGCGATCTGGTCGGCCGTAGTCATGCGGAAGGCCGGATGCGACTTGCGCAGCTCGATGAGCCCCTTGTAGTAGTCAAACTGGTCGCGGTATTTCGTCTTGTTGCTCCAGTCGATGGCGTTGATCGAGTCGGGGCTCTTGTAGGAATTGTGAACGCCCTTCTTATCGCGGAAGATCTCCTCGCCGGCAAACATGAAAGGAGTGCCCTGCGATGTGAAGACGATGGTCTGGGCGAGCTTTGCAGCGTCGAGCATATCCTTCTCGGGTGAGCCGGCCATCGACTTGCGGAGCTTGTCGGTGAGCGTGAGGTCGTCGTGGCATGAAACGTAGTTGACGATCATCTCGGGCGACTTGGCGTAGGGGAACTTCGAGTTTGCGCCCTTCGAGTAATCGACCTGCGGATGGGGCGTGGCGGCCACGATGCCGATCTTCACCGTCTCCTCGAGGCCGGGCTTGCCGGTGGCGAAACCGCGGTCGGCGGCATCGGTGTAGTGTCCCTTCACGGCGTCGCGGAGGTCGTCGGAGAAGACCGCGATGTCGGTCATCTTGCTGACATTCTCCTTGAGGGCGCGGCGGTCCTTGGCGAGCGGCGAGTCGCCGGCCGTCCATCCCTCGCCGTAGACGAAGATGGAGGGGTCGATCTTCTTGAGCTCGGCAGCCACCTGGTTCATCGTCTCTATGTCGTGGATTGCCATGAGGTCGAATCGGAATCCGTCGATGTGATACTCGTCGGCCCAGTATTTCGTGGAGTTGATGATGTAGTCGCGCATCTGCTGGCGGTCGGAGGCCGTCTCGTTGCCGCAGCCGGAAGCGTCGGAATATGAGCCGTCGTCCCAGTGGCGGTGGTAGTAGCCGGGAGCGGTGAGCTCGAAATTGGAGTCGTCGTTGGTGGCCGTGTGGTTGTAGACCACGTCCATGATCACGCCGATGCCGGCGTCATGTAGCGCCTTCACCATCTCCTTCATCTCGCGCACACGGGTGGCGGGGTCGGAGGGGTTGGTGCTGTAGGAGCCTTCCGGGGCGTTGTAGTTGAGGGGGTCGTAGCCCCAGTTGTAGGTGTTGTCCTGGAGGTTGAGCTCATCGACGGAGTTATAGTCGTAGGAGGGGAGGATATGCACGTGGGTCACGCCGAGCTCCTTGAGGTGGTCGATGCCAGTGGCGAGGCCGTCGGGATTGGTGGTGCCGTGCTCGGTGAGGGCGAGAAACTTTCCCTTGTTGGCGATGCCGGAGGATGGATGCTCCGACATGTCGCGGTGGTGCATCTCATAGACCACCACATCGGAGAAATTGTCGACCTTCGGGCCCTTGTCGGCGTCCCAGCCCTCGGGGTCGGTGGCGGCGAAATCGATGATTGCCGCGCGGGCGCCGTTGACCCCCACGGCTTTCGCCCAGACGCCGGGCGTCTCGTCTTTCCATTTGCCTTCATATTCGATCTGGAAAGTGTAGAACTTACCGTAGAGCTTATCTGGCACCGAGGCGGTCCATGTGCCGGTGGCGGGGTCACGCTTCATCGAGAGCACCTTGAAAGGGGAGCCGAACCGACCGTTGTCATAGAGGTTGACCCTCGCGGCCGAGGCCTCGGGGCTCCAGAGGCGGAAATGCGTGCCGCTATTGTCCACGGTCAGCTCGAGGTCGTCGCCATTGTAAGTGGGATAGTCGTTGAATCGGGCGTCGTAGGCGCTCTGGGCCGAGACTGTGGCGGGGGGGGGAGCCGCGCCCCCGCCCCACCAATGTCG
>USHH01000080.1 GCA_900554345.1 uncultured Bacteroidales bacterium
CGCGGCTCTTTTTGGGGAACCAACGCCGGCCGGCGGCCCCCCCCAGCCGATTTATGAGTGCAACAAACTGCAACTGTTATATCCACCTCGTAAAAAAACAATTGACAGTTTGTGTGTTTGAAAATAATTTACTAATTTTGCATTACAATTAGTTTACACTAAATGTAAGTCCATTAAACCAGCATAGTGAATATTTCGTTTCATAATAGGAAGCTCGAAAAGCTACTGGATGACCTCTCGAAGCTAAATCGCGAACTCGGCACACTGAGAGCGAGGCTGTTTCTGAAAAGGATAGGGACATTGGTGGATGCTGAGACTCTTGAGGATGTGCGGCATGAGCCCGGCAACTTTCATGAACTGAAAGGAGACAGGAAGGGACAATGGGCCTGCGACCTCGACCATCCATACAGACTGGTTTTCGAGCCGCATGAAGACCCCATACCTACTGATACGACTGGCCGATATATATGGCTTGAAATCAAAGGAGTGGAAATTATAGAGATCACAAACTATCATGGCAAATAATATGGCAGAGACAACAAGACATATTTTCAATCCGGCAAAGCTGCCGGTCGTCTATCATCCCGGTGAGATTCTTGAGGAGAAGCTTCAGGAGATGGGGATGGGAGTGAAAGAGTTTGCCACGAGGGTATCCAAACCTGAGAAGACCATCATCGCGGTCATGAAAGGCAAGAGCAGTATAACACCGGATATGGCGGTGGCATTTGAGATGGTGACGAAAATACCCGCGAGAATGTGGCTCCGTCATCAGCGAAGCTACGATGAGTTCATTGCCCGCAAGAAGAGGGAGAGCTCGCTCGAGGAAGGGATGCTTTGGGCCATGAAGTTTCCATATTCCGAGATGGCATCCCTCGGGTGGCTTTCCGGCATAACCGATACAGACGCTGGGGCACGTAACATCTTCGACACATTATGTACATTCTTTGCTGTAAGCTCACCTAAGGGGTGGGAGGACTTTTATCTCAGACAGCGACTGCGTGTCGCCTTCCGCATAACACTTGCGGAAGCATGCGACCCATACGCGCTTTCCGCATGGCTTCGGCAAGGTGAGATTCAGGCTTGCGGGATGTCGGTTGAGGCTGCGTACTCGGCAAAATCACTCAGGTCGATCCTTAAGGACTTATCGGCAATAATGGATATGGAGACACCTGAGCGTGACGTCATTCTGGTGGACTTGCTTGGCAAGGTAGGTGTGAAGCTTGTTTTCACAGATACGCTGTCATCGGCGCCTGTGAAGGGATGTGTGCGGTATATATATGGTGTGCCGTGCATACAGCTGGCTAAGAAATTTGAAAGCACGTCTGATTATTGGCGAACCCTCTGGCATGAGATAGGTCATATATTGCTCCATGGCAAGAAAGACATCTTCATGGAGAATGTAGATTATGGCGATAAGGACCCGGAAAAGGAACAGGAAGCTGACGAGTTTGCCGCCCGCTGGATGGAATGAAGGACTCAGTCAATTAGGAGTCAGTATCCATGGATTTGACGTTAGTCAGCAGGTGATTAGACGTTAGTGATCAGCCGGCTCTCCCGTCAATCCAGGAATATATACTGTTGCTGCCGTGTTGCTGTCTGGATTCAAGACGGCCATGGCGGCAACAGCCGCTTTATGAGCAAGCAGTTGATGAATCCTCTGGTTGGTCGGCCCCTTCAACGTTAAATGATGTTAATTCATAGCATTACGATATTCAAAGGCTAACCAGACTATTGCTTTTATCATTATATTTGCAAGTAATAAGTCTCTAAGCATAACCTTGATTTGACAAATTATGGCTAAAGTAGTCCAAAACCAACCCTATCAATTGCCCACCCCTGGAAAGAAAACATTGATGGCCTTCGGGCCCAACAGCGGGACTGCTGTCATGTAATATGTTATGAAACTCGCGCCCGGAGGGTATCTCGTATTCAAGCATAACAACGCATAGACAAAAGATATGGGAATGAACAGAAATCTAAGGAAAGCGGCAGCGGTTATGGCCTTTGCTGCATTTTCCGTTGTGTTGACTATCCCGGCACTGGCGCTCCAGCCGGTGCAGATTAATGAGGTATGGTATAGTTTTGATGGTACTGACATGACAGCAACGGTGACATCCGACTTTCAGTGGGACGAGTGGTATCATCAGATAAGCTATCGCGGAGATGTAGAGATTCCTCCATACGTAGAATATATGGGCAGGAGCTACGAAGTGACATCGATTGCTCCCTATACATTCGATGCAACGTTTGCCACATCATTGAGTATACCGTACACCTTGGTGCATGCAGACCTGAATTCATTCGGTTATATGGGATCGTTGCGAAAAATTACGGTTGATGAGGCCAATCCTGTCTTCAAATCGTCTGATGGAGTGCTTTACAACCATGATATGAAAGTAATGCTGCTGTTCCCGAAAAGCAAAGCGTGGCATGAGGAGGTCAAAGAATTCATAGTTCCCGAGGGAGTAGAGGAAATCAATGCTGTTTTCAAGTCAACAGGACTTGAACGTGTGATTCTTCCAGGCACCCTCAAAAAAATCGATGCCTGTGCATTTATGAGCAGTGATATCACCGGTCTCGAGCTTCCTGAGTCTCTGGAATATATTGGACGTGAATGTTTTTCAGAATTATGGAACGGATTTGACCTGCGGATTCCGGATAACGTCACATATATAGGGGATTACTGTTTTGCGGAGAGTCCGCTCACGTCAATAACCCTCCCGAATGGCATCACCTGTATCGGGGAGGGTTGGTTCCGTAACTGTAAGGACATGAGGACAATCAAGCTTCACGAAGGGATTACCAAGATATGCAGACTGGCTTTCAGCGGTTGCCATACCAAACTCGAGCTGCCGGAAAGCCTTGTTGAGCTTGACAGGCGTGCGTTTCAGGGCATCGATACCTACGCCATGCAGCTACCAGACGGTATCAGTGAACTTCCAGACAGTCTATTCTGCAATTCACCTATACACAAGGTCACCATCGGCAAGAGGACAGAGCGCGTAGGCAATATCTTCGTCGACTGCCCCAATATCACCGACATCAGCTGCCAGATGGAATCGGCACCGGAGGTAGATTCAGAGAATCCTCTCGGTCTTGACAGTAGATATGAGAGACTTGGCAAGGTGAACGTGCATGTGCGTCCCGGCTGCGCCCAGGCATATCTGGATTCACCCTGGAAGCTCGTGGGCCCGATTATTGAGGACCTCACCGACGGAGTCGATGAGATAGGCGACGATTCGATCATAAACGATGACGAACTTTGCGAGGCATATTCCCTCTCCGGCGCCACAGTCGGCAGCCGGCTGCGCTTCGGAGAAGTCGGCGACGCTCTGCCGAAGGGCCTCTACATCATCCGCACCGCTTCCGGCAAATCAGCGAAAATCGCCGTGAGATAGTTTCCTTGTTTCTCCATCAAGAGGAGAGATGAGCCAACGGTTTCTCAAAAATTTGAAAAATTTTAAAAAAAATCGCAATTCGCGAAAACAATTCAACCACCATGGCGTTATAATAGTACGATTATTGTATTTGCACTGTGTTTTATTCATGGTATTAGAATTAATGCTACCATAGGGCGTGATTGTGAAACCACGTCCTATTCTTTTTTATTACAGGATAAATTGCTAACTTCGCGTCATGTTTGCAAAACGCATTATACTCGCCCTCACCCTTACGGCCCTCGCCGTGGGAGCCCTTCATGGGCAGCAGCGCCCTCAGAGAAGCGGCAGCGACACCGGCAGCGAGAAGGAGGAGCCCGCGGTGGTGAAACCCGGGAGCGCCTGGACCCTCACCTACCCTCTCGGCGACCACGTGGAATCGACGCTCGATACCCTCACATATAACTTCCAACGGCGCTATATACCGTCGATGGCGACCGACGCATACGCCACCACCGGCAACCAGGGAGCACCCGGCATCGACATGCTCTATCTCCAGCGCCCCGACCCGTCGGTGTTCTTCTTCGAGGACGCCTTGCGCCACTGGCTCCCCTCGTTCAGGACCCAGAAGTTCTACAACGTCTACATACCGACCACGGTGCTCTCCTACGGCTTCGGCGGCAACAAGCAGAACCACATGGACCGGCTACAGACCGACTTCGCAGGCAACGTCAACCGCCGCATCGGCATCGGCGCCATGCTCGACTACCAGTATTCTAAAGGAGCCTATGAGAACCAGGCGGCGAAGGACTTCATCTTCGGCCTCTCCGGCTACTACCGCGGCGAGCGCTATGAGATGCAGGCCTTCTTCAACCATTTCAACTCGCTCAACAAGGAGAACGGCGGCATCACCGACCCCCTCTACATCACCGATCCGGCCGAGCTTCAGGGGGGCGTCAACAAGATAGAGCCGAAGAGCATTCCGACACGGCTGAGCGGCACCCACAATCGCCTAAACGGGGCGCAGGTGTTCATGACCCATGCCTATAAGGTGGGATTCTGGAAGGAGGAGGTGGTCAACGACACGCTGACGCGCGACGTCTACGTGCCGGTGACGCGCTTCGTCTACTCCTTCGACTACAACACGCGCAAGCACACATTCATCAACACCAACACCACGCAGGGTGAGGAGTTCTGGGCCAACCACTACCTCAACCCGCAGGGCTCCCACGAGTCGACCTACTACTGGGACCTCACCAACTCCTTCGGCGTGGAGATGATGGAGGGATTCAACAAATGGGTGCCCTTCGGGCTCTCGGCATATATCTCCTACCGCTACCGGAAATTCAAACAGGCCACTGCCTATCCCCCGTATGAGCTGACCGATGAAGACAAGGAGGCGCTGACCCCGATGCCAGAAGGAATATACGTGGCGCCAACCACGGCCCAGAGTCTGGTATGGGTGGGAGGACGCCTGCAGAAAGACATGGGCAAGACCATACGCTATGCGGCCAACGTGAAGTTCGGCCTCTCGGGCGATGTGGTGGGCGACCTCGACCTCGACGGGCGGATCACCACACGCTTCCGGATGCTCGGCGACACCGTGGGAATCAGCGCCTACGGCTCATTCCGCAACATCGAGCCCTCCTACCTGCTCCAGCATTACGTCTCCAACCATTTCGTGTGGGACAACGACTTCGGCAAGACGCGCCGACTGCGCTTCGGCGGCAAGCTGACCATACCCTGGACACGCACCACGCTGAGCGCCGGAGCGGAAAACGTGCAGAACCTCGTCTATTTCAACCCTCAGTCGCTCCCCACGCAGCATGGCGGCAGCGTGCAGGTGTTTTCCGCCACCCTCGAGCAGAAGCTCAGGCTCGGCGTCTGGAACTGGGACAACCGCATCACCTACCAGACATCGTCAGACCAGGACGTGCTGCCGATGCCGAAGCTCGCCATCTACAGCAACATGTATATCGGCGCCACGCTCTTCAGGGTGCTCAACATCCAGCTCGGCGTCGACTGCGACTACTACACCCGCTATACCGGCTACTGCTATCAGCCGGCGCTTATGGCCTTCCGTGTGCAGGGGGGCGACGATAAGGTGAAGGTGGGCAACTATCCGCTCTGCAACGCCTATTTAACCGCGAGGCTGTATAAGGTCAGGTTTTTCGTGCTCTGGAGCCACCTCAACCAGGGATGGTTCTCGAAAGACTACTTCTCGATGCCCGACTATCCGATCAATCCGCGACAGCTGCAGTTCGGCCTCTCGATCGATTTCGCCGACTGACGAGTGATCAGATCCATGAGGACGGGCATTGAAACATGCCGAAGGCATGTCCCTACATTAAAAATCAAATAAGTTGTGAGATATGGGATATAAGATGATGAAGCCGCGCTACGGGCGCATGGCGATCTACATACTGCTGCTTGGAGGCGTGGCTCTGCTGATGGGCGGCCTGCGCAGCTGCCGGCAGAAGGCGCTCCCGGCCCTGGAACAGGGAGGCTCGCAGGGCGACACAATCGACGCCGGCATCATCTACGGCCCGCTGAGCTACTATCTCTACGACGACACGCTCGGCGGCATCAACTACGACATGCTCCGGCAGATGGGCAGAGCCCTCGACCGCCCGGTGAGGTTCTGGCCTGTGGTCAACATCGAGGAGGGGCTCCAGCGCCTGGCGCAAGGCAGATTCGCCATCCTCGCCTCGCTCCCCTCCGACCGTCAGCTAAAGAAGCATTTCATACCCACTCACAGCATATATCTCGACCGACTGGTGCTCGTGCAGCTGCCGCAGGCCGACGGCACACTCCGCGCCACATCGGCGCTCCACCTCGCCGGCGACACGGTGCACATCCCCGAGTCGTCGCCGGCCGCCGAGCGGCTGCTCAACCTCTCGCAGGAGATCGGCGAGCATGTGGAGGTGAAGGAGGAGAAGGGGCTCTCCGAGGAATACCTCTGCATCAAGGTTGCGAAGGGTGAGATACGCTATGCTGTGGTAGGCGAGAAGACGGCGCTGGCGATGCAGGAGCGTTATCCGCAGCTCAACATCGACAATCCCATGAGCTTCACGCAGTTTCAGGTGTGGGTGCTCAACCGGCGCGACACCACCCTCCGGCATGATATCGACACCTGGCTTGACAGCTACGAAGGCTCCGAAGGCTACCGGAAGATGCTGGAGCGCTATGGCGCTTTCGGCGCGGGCGCTTCGCGCAAGAGTCAAGAGTGAAGAGTCAAGAGGCAAGAGTGAAGAGTCAAGAGGCAAGAGTGAAGAGTCAAGGGTGAAGGGTGAAGATAATTCGGGATTATCGGGATAACCGGGATTATCAGGATTATCGGGATAATCCCGGAATCCAACTAAAGATCAATCAAGCTATGAAAAGAGTCACATCCATATTCCGGTGCCTGGGCGCCGCCGTCATCGCCGCTGCCGCGGCTTCATCCGCCGTAGGACAGACTCGGACGGCGTATCCGTATAAGGCACCGGTGAATGGGGAAATCGCCGTTGTGGCCACCGGGGTGCTACGCGACCGGCAGCCCCTCGCCTCCGACACCCTGATGCAGCAGGTGGCCGACTGCGGCTTCAATATGGTGTCATTAGTAGGCACCATCGACATTCCGAAGCGCCTCGATGAATTCAAGCGGTCGCTCGCAAACGCCCGTGAGGCAGGACTCGGCGTGCTGGCCGCAAACTATTTCTGGAACCTCAACGGTCACGATCCGAAAGCGGGAACCATGTGGGCTAAGAAATATCTCGATGAGTTTCGCGACGACCCGACAATCGTGGCGTGGCAGCTGAAAGACGAGCCGAACTACGACCAGCTCACCGACACGACCGACGGCTACAACCTTCAGACCATCTACAACTATATCCGCGACAACGACCCGCTCCACCGTCCTATACAGGTGAATCTCGTCGGAAGCCCCGAGAATGTCTTCATGCTCGGCCACAGCTACGACGAGTTTCTGTCGGCTTTCCAAAGCAACTTCCGCCCTACCCTCTGGAGCTTCGACCATTATCCCATCACACGTAGGATCAAGGGCACCACACTGCCGGCCATCCCCGACGAGACGGGGCCCGTCAATGTCGGCTATCAGACCTTCTACGAGGACCTCGCCACCTACAACCGGCTCTCGGAGCGCGGCGGCGGCGCCTTCTGGATGTATCTCCAGAGCATGGAATACCTCGTAGGCCACTACCTTCGCCCGGCCGCCACGGTGCCCTACCTCTCCTTCCAGGCCTTCTCCGCCCTGGCCTACGGCGCACAGGGGATACTCTACTGGACCTACCGCAACCGTCCCGACACCAAAAGCGAACAGTATGGCCAGGCACTGATCGACCTCGACGGGGAGATGACACCGTCGTGGGACGCCGCAAAGACCGTCAACCACCGCATACGGCGCTACAACGAGGTGTTTGCCGGCAGCCGGCTCATGGAGGCCACCCATGTCGGCGAGATCTATCCCGGCTGCCCGGTGATGAAGAAGCGCATCGGGCCACTGCTTCGCGCCCGAACCGAAAAGGGCGGAAAAGGGATGCTGCTGACACGCCTGCGCAACGGCGACCGTGAATTCCTGGTCATAGTGAGCCACGACGTGACGGAAGCCCAGCAGATCATCCTGACATTTAAGGAAGGATATAAGATACAGGAACTTACCCCCGCCGACTGCGGCGACGGAAAATCCGGCGGAAAGGTCGACACCTCGCGGCCGGTGAGGCGCCTGCTCCCTCCGGGAGGAGTATGTATATTTGAAATCTGATGCAATAAGGCAAAAAACTTATATTTTATTTTCAGTTTTGCGGCATTTTATATAATTTTGCGCTCAAACCGAACAGCGTGAAACGATGACCAAAGACGACATGACCCCGCAAGACTACGAGACGCTGCTCTCCAGGATCATCCCGGAGATGGCGGCCCACGGCCTGAAAGCCACCACCATGGACATGGTGGCCTCGCGCCTTCAGATGTCGAAGCGGACCCTCTATGAGATATTCGGAAGCAAAAACGGGATGGTGGCGGAGATCATACGCTACATCTTCGATGAGCACCGCAAGCGTGCCGAGGCCGCTTTCAAGGAGGCCGACAACGTATTGCTGGCCTTTATGAAGATCTATCAGCTGCAGCGCGACTTCATGAGCAAGACGGATGTGGCGTTTTTCCGCGACCTCGACAAGATCATGGACCTTAAGAAGGAATACCGCTGTAACCGCGAGCGGCGCATCGGCGAGCTTGAGAACGTGCTCCGGCTCGGCATCCAGCAGGGGGTGGTGGACCCCAACGTCAACATCCGCGCCTATCTGGCCCTCTTCGAGGTGCAGATGGAGTCGCTGAAGCGCATGGAGGAATTCTTCCCGGCCGACATCACGCTGATCGACGCCCTCGACACCGTGTCGCACTCCTTCCTGCGCAGCATAGCGTCGCGCAAGGGACTCGACATGCTCGACGAATGGGAGCACAGGAGAGAGGCATCAGACGAAGACAATACCCTTTGACACCACATCAGACAAGACATAAGAAACAAGATGGCAATCAGACACACAATCCAGGC
>USHH01000081.1 GCA_900554345.1 uncultured Bacteroidales bacterium
AGGATCTCTTAAGCTGTCGGGGATGGCGCTTGCTGATCTCGCCGGCAATCAGCCGCAGCAGCTCTCTGTCGTGGACATCGGCCTCCGGAGGAAGCGCGTCGCGGATGAAGACGCAGGTGTCGGCCTCCTCGCCGAAAAAGTCGATAAACGAATTGTTGCGCTGCTGGCTGGAGAAGAAGGCGGTGGCGTAACCGGCCTCCGAGAAGGCGGAGATAATCCCCTTCACCTGGAATATGGAGTCGCGGAAGTCGGAAGCGTCGAGATGTGACAGGAGCATCGGCACGCTCTTGTGGGTGACATTGCTCTGGCTGAAGGCCCTGCGCCATGACGCGAGCCCCCCCAGAGTGTCGAGGGCGTCGGTGGTGTGGCGCGGATATCCGTCGAGATGCCAGTTATCGGCACGCGACGTCTCCCCTATCACTATGATGTGGAGCTGGCGCAGCGCGGAATCCGCCAGGCTCCGGGCCTCGAACGAGAAGTGGCGCGATGTGGCGGCGTAATCGGCCGTGAGCCGTTGCCGTTGGAGGGCGATGACGAGATTATGTATGGCGTCGGCCGGGAACAAGCTGCGCCACACAGGACGCGGGACACCTGCGAAAGACGCGATGCCGAAGGGGACACACAGCACGAGCGCCACTACTGCGCCGCGCCGCATATGCGAGGCCGAGCGCTGCCGCAACCTCCAGCCGCGTATCAGGGCCACCGCGCCAGTGGCCACTACCGGCAGATAGCACACTGCCACCAGCGTCATGGCTGCCACAAGGTTATGCAGGAGCTCTCCCACCTCGCGCGAGTTGGTGGTCTGCACGTTGAGCCACATATCGACCGAGATGCTGGTCTCCCTGAAGAGGCAGTAGAGGGTTAACTGGAAGGCGCTGAGAAACATCACCGGGAGCATCAGCAGCACTCCGACTCCCGGACGCCTCACTGCCGAGAGCAGGAGCGTGTATAGAGCCAGCGGAAGCAGGATGTCGAGCAGGCCGAAGGCCACGCCGAGGCCTGTGTGGAATGCAATCAGCACATTGGGCACCAGACACACGGCAAGCAGCGCCAGATAGAGAATCTCCGACCGGCAGCGTCTTAGCTTGGTCTTGTATGTTTTCAGATTCCCTTTCATCGCATTCAGTCATTACCGGCCGGAACTCCACGCCTCATCGGCGCCTGATGCGCCCCGGTCTAAGAATACTACGCAAAAAAACGCGTTTTAGTTTAAAGGCCACATGCCGCATATGGAAGCTCCACGCCCTCCGGCAGACGCACGGAGAAAGGTCTATGTCCTGAAATCGTGTCCGCTCGCAATAATGCAAAGGTTTTTATCATGATATGGTGTAGTTTCAAATATAATGCTTATCTTTGCGACACAATATAAAAAAGACATTATCTGATGACCTTAGCATTGAAGTCACTGGAAAAAATCGAGAGCCGCGTAGCCCATATCACACGACGTCTGGAGAAATACCTTGAAGACGACGACATCAGCTACGACGACATCGAGGAATATCTGACGGCAACACGCCATGAGACGCTGCCCGAGCTACGCGAAGAGCTGGAATTTACCGCCAACCGCCACGACAATCAGTCGACCGGCGAGAACGACGACAGGGAATTCGAGAAACGATACAACGTGATATGTATGGAGATCAAGGCCGCCGAGGGCACCCTCGACGTGCTCGACCGCCGCTTCGACGTCTTCGACCCGTATGCGGAGCTCAAGGGAATGTTTCCCGACGAAGACCCGGACTACGAAGACTTCGACGACGGCCTGAATCCCGAGGAGCTTTACTGATCCTCGATGCGAAAAGAAAAAGCCCCCGCCTCCGGATCGCAGGATTCCGGAGGCGGGGGCATGACTTTTCACATCACTTCCTGACGATCACCGAGCCGCTCGCCTGATGGGTGGCGAGCACGAGCACCTCGGCGATCTGCACGTGGGCCGGAGCCTGCACCGCATAGGCCACCACGTCGGCGATGTCGTCGGCAGTGAGGGGCTTGATGCCCTGATACACCTTCTCGGCCCTGGCGCTGTCGCCGTGGAAACGGACACGGCTGAAATCGGTCTGCACGAGGCCGGGCTTGATGTTGCAGACCCTCACCGACGTGTCGGCGAGATCGATGCGCAAGCCGTCGGAGAGCGTCTTGACGGCCGCCTTGGTGGCGCAGTAGACGTTGCCGCCGGCGTATGCGGCGTCGCCGGCCACGGAGCCGATGTTGACCACGAAGCCGCGGTCGCGCTCCACCATGCCGGGCACCACAAGGCGCGTCATGGTGAGAAGACCCTTGATGTTGGAGTCGATCATGGTGTCCCAGTCGTCGAAGTCCCCCTCGTATTCAGGCTCGAGGCCGAGGGCGCCCCCGGCATTGTTTACGAGGATATCGATCTCGCGCCAGTCGGCGGGGAGCGCGGCGATCTCGGCTGCGGCACGCTCGCGGTCGCGCACGTCGAAGATGAGCGGAAGCGTCTCCACGCCCTGCTCGCGCAGCGAGTCGCAGACGGCGGCCATACGCGCCTCGTTTCTTCCTGTGAGTATCAGCCGCATGCCCTCGCGGCCGAGACGCCGGGCACAGGCCTCGCCTATGCCGCTCGTGGCGCCGGTGATAAGTGCGATTTTTTTCATGATATAGTTATAGGTTGATATTTTAAGGTTCCGGCTCCGTCAGCAGAGTGTCGGAGCCGGAAGCGATTATTTCCGTCAGCGGTTCTTATACATATCGTCGTAGTAGCGCTCGTAGTCGCCGGAGGTGATGTTGTCCATCCACTCCTGATTGTCGAGATACCAGCGCACGGTCTTCTCGATGCCCTCCTCGAACTGGAGCGAGGGTTCCCAGCCGAGCTCGCGCTGGAGCTTGCGGGAGTCGATGGCGTAACGCATGTCGTGGCCCGGACGGTCGGTGACGTAGGTGATCAGCCCGTCGCTGTATCCCTCCGGATTGCCGAGAAGTCGGTCGACGGTGCGGATGATCACGCGGATGATGTCGATGTTCTTCCACTCGTTGAATCCGCCGATGTTGTAGGTCTCGGCCACCTTGCCGTGATGGAAGATGGTGTCGATGGCGCGTGCGTGGTCTTCCACGAAGAGCCAGTCGCGCACGTTCTCGCCCTTGCCGTATACGGGCAGCGGCTTGCGGTGGCGGATATTGTTGATGAAGAGGGGTATCAGCTTCTCGGGGAACTGATAGGGGCCGTAGTTGTTGGAGCAGTTGGTGACGAGCGTCGGCATGCCGTAGGTGTCGTGGTAGGAGCGCACGAAATGGTCGCTCGATGCCTTCGACGCCGAGTATGGCGAGTGGGGATTGTATTTTGTGGTCTCGAGGAAGAACTCATGGCCGTAGGCGTGGTGGTGCTGGGAGGAGGCGGCCGTGGTGAACGGCGACTCCACTCCCTCGGGATGCGTCAGCTCGAGGGCTCCGTAGACCTCGTCGGTCGAGATGTGGTAGAAGAGCTTCCCCTCGTATTTCTCAGGCAGCGACTCCCAGTATTCCTTCGCGGCCTGGAGCAGTGCGAGCGTGCCCATGACGTTGGTGCGCGCGAAGGTGAAGGGGTCCTTTATGGAGCGGTCGACATGGCTCTCGGCGGCGAGGTGGATTATGCCGTCGATGCTGTATTCCCTCACGATGCGCCGCATCTCGTCGAGGTCTGCTATGTCGGCGCGCACGAAAGTGTAGTTGGGCTTGTCCTCGATGTCCTTGAGGTTGGCGAGGTTGCCGGCATAGGTGAGCTTGTCGAGGTTTACGATATGGTAGCCGGGGTATTTGTTGACGAAAAGGCGCACTACATGTGAGCCGATGAAGCCGGCACCGCCGGTGATCAGAATATTCTTCTTATGGTTCATGATTGTTTTTGCATTAAGTGAGCGATACAGACTTTCAGGGAATCTGTCCAATACGGGACTTCAATGCCGAAAGTCTCTTTGAATTTTGTTTTATCGAGGACGGAGTAGGCGGGACGCACCACCTTGGAGGGGAATTCCGAGGAATGGCAGGGCTGGATGTGGCATGCGGTGTTTCCGGCGTACTCCGCGATCATGCGCGTGAAGTCAAACCATGAGCACACGCCTTCGTTGGAATAGTGGTAGACCCCCTCATTGCCGGCGAAGCGCCTGTGTTCCATTATTTGGAAGAGGGCGTCGGCGAGGTCCTGCGCATAGGTCGGGGTGCCGGTCTGGTCGAACACCACCTTCAGCTCCGGCTTCGTGGCCGTGAGACCGAGCATCGTCTTCACGAAATTGCGGCCGAATTCGGAATAGAGCCATGCGGTGCGGAATATCAGGGCCCTGACGCCTGAGGCGGCAATCGCCTGCTCGCCGTGAAGCTTGGTGAGGCCGTAGACTCCGGTGGGAGTTCCCTTCTGGTCCTCCCGGCAGGGGACGTTGTAGGGCTCCTTCCCGAAGACGTAGTCGGTCGAGATGTGAATCAGGGTACCGTCGTTGGGCCGGAGGGCCTCGGCGAGGTTTCGCACGGCGGTGGCGTTGAGCAGCTCCGCAAGGTCCGCGTCGTCCTCGGCCCTGTCGACATTGGTGTATGCGGCGCAGTTGACGATGACGTCGACCGCATTGTCGGCCACGGCTTTCGCCACAGCCGCCGCATCGGTGATGTCGAGACGCGAGATATGGGTGCCGTCGACCTCCGCATCGGCCACATCGGTGAAGATGTAGCGGTGGGCGGATCCGGCTGCCGCCCTGCGGAGGCAATTGCCGAGCTGGCCGTTGGCTCCCGTTACAAGAATGTTCATTATATCAGCTACTTTAAAATTATATACTCTGCAAAAGTAGTGATTATTATGCTGACACGCAAATATTAGACAATTAAACATTCTTAAATTGTTATACTTACGCACATACGCTCGTGACTAAGTTAATAAAGGGACGAGTGC
Source organism: uncultured Bacteroidales bacterium (assembly GCA_900554345.1). Taxonomy (GTDB): domain Bacteria; phylum Bacteroidota; class Bacteroidia; order Bacteroidales; family Muribaculaceae; genus Lepagella. The sequence goes on from USHH01000081.1 coordinate 4,871, forward strand.
CGACTTCGCAAGAATGATTTCGTCGACAGAATTTTTCACCTTGCCGCCGGACTTCATAACTGGAGGTTCAGGACGCGTACGTAACATATAAGTTTATTAAACTCTAGTGAATATTTTATCTGTCCAATTGGGCGATGATTAACGAAATTGACATATTGCATGAACTGTAAACAGGCTTAAAATATTGATTTACTCATACGAATCCATCGAAGAAGAAACCTACTTTACTCCTGAAGTTCCGCTATCACCCCACTCCGACGATGATGTCACCAAACTGAGGACACAGATTAGGGCTGAGATTTTGAAGACATACCAAGGTAACGTGTCGAACAATCATATATATCCGGTGTTGTTGAAATCAGACATCATATCGAAACTGAAGCGAAGGATTGAAGAACGCAAGGCTGTATCGGAAGACAACGAGTTGTGGAAACGTCTCGAGGATGCGGTGGTTAAGGTGTCACCAGAGTTCTCTTATCGACCGGATCTGCTGCTCGGGCGCAAAGCGCGGAATGACGAACGCCACATAGCACTCCTCGCCAAGTGTGGATTTACCCTCGACAGAGATGACAATCCTGCTCGGAAAAACAAAAAGGCCCTTGTTGAACCATCGACCGACACTATGTATTCTGATGTTTGACGAAAAATTGGGAGCTGCTGCCGTCGATATGCTAATGCGCTTGTTATATGCTACATACATTCAGATAAGCGGGTACGAATATTGTGCGATAACCCATAGGCATCAATTTCGCACAAATTTCGCACAAGAAAAACTTGTATCATTAGTCCTGCATTATTACTTTTGTCTCGAAATCGTATCGGCTCAGACGAGACTGTGTCTGATACTGCTCGAGCTAAGAGCACTGCAGATTCTTTAATAGCGCAGCTCAGTATGGCAACAGCACGAGCATGCAGAGATGTCACATAGGACAAATCGGCAGCGTTGATGACGCTTCAAAAGCCAATAAAGGGCCAAGACCATCTTCGACCGGCGGATTTGCTCCCTATATAAATGACAGCATCAATTTGAGTTAAGTGTGGATTCCTGAATCATAAAAGAAATGATTTATTAACAAGATTATCATCCATTCGAGGTTATCTAAATAAAATAGGAGAGGATGGGTATGAACTCCAAAAATATAATAATACTGAAGAATTTACAGAGAATAACATGGTATGCAGCGGCAACTGTTCATGCCTTTCCATACTTGCCAATGGTATTTGCAATGTCTGTGAGATGCTCTATGAACATCCTGATTTCATATTGGGGGATGCCAAGAGCACTCCCATATACAAAATATGGAATTCAGATAGAGCAAAAAAGATATACCAGCTCCCACAGAATGAAGCACCGTCCAATAGTGCATGTGCAACCTGTAAGGATTACAACACTTGTAGATTAGACTTTCATAAACGAATATGCTTCAGCGACATAATCAAAACCGGTGGAAGTCTCTATTCTCCGGACCCTCGCTGCCCGAAATCTAAGAAACATGATTTTATACTATAAAGCTTATTAATAATTTTATCTAAATAAATACCATAGCCATATGAGAATTTATACTGGGTTGTCTCTGATGTTGCTTTGCGCCACATATGCAGGCGCAAGGACCATCACAGTGACTGATGCTGATAAGCAACCCATCAGCGGCGTCAAAGTAACACTCTATGACGAGCACAGCGACTCCATCGGATGCGCACTCACCAATGCCAGAGGCGAGTTTGAGCTCGTTTCTCCTCCTGCCGCAAGTTTCGTGTTTGAATCCCCCGACTATACCGCGATGCTGGTGTATGTGGAGAGGCTTAAAACCGACAGCATCACTCTGAAGACGGGCAAGATACTCGACGAGGTCGTGGTGATGGGCGATGAGGCAAAACGCCACTTGACACATACCACATATCGCCTATCGCAGAAGGAGATGAGAAAATATGGAAACTTCTTCGAATGTCTCGATGCCATCCCTCTTGTCACCGTATTGCCCGGAAGTTCCCGGATTTTCTACAGAGGACACGCCAATGTGGCCGTGCTCGTCGACGGTGTGCAGACCACGGTGCAGGAGCTCCAGACAATATCGAAAAACGACATCTCCAGAATCGACGTCTACGACAATCCTCCGGCCCAATATATCAACCAGGGATTCGGCTCGATGGTAGATGTGATCACAAAGAGCGGACTCAGAGGCGGTAATGCGGGCATCAACCTCCAGCAGTCGCCATGGCCGCTCAACGGAGGGGGCACAGCAGCCGTCTACTACAACTACAAACGCTCCAAATGGTCGGCCATCTTCGACAACACGAACCAACACGGCAATGACACCCGCTTCGACCAGATGCTTGACTATGACTTCGACGGTGTCAACTACGACAAACGCAAGGAGGGCATGAAGTCGAAAAGCCGCAGCGACGACAATCGGATCAGACTCAGCTTCCAGAACAACAAGACCATGGATTATCTCTACAATGTGCGCCTCTCGGGAGGCATCAATGCCACAGGACGAAACTACCTCCAGGATGTGACGCGTGCCGACGGCGCAGCGTTGACCGGCGACAACCACCTGTCGACCAATTCAAAAGACGTGTCGGTTGAAAATTATTTCGAGAAATATCTCGGTAACCAGGGAAGCGGCGGAAATCTGTCGGCCACAGTCCTTTTCACCCACCGCGACATCGCATATGCTTCATACTATAAGGAGTATTCCCCGGCCCATACCGATGCCGGTCTCGTCGACTCCCGCAACAGATACGACATGAATTACAATTCAGTGATGGCATGGCTGAGTTACCGTTCCCCCTACTACAAGGCCGGACAGACGAGTTTCACGGTGTTTAACAACTACAGGAAGAGCAGCTACGATGACGCAGAGAATCCCATATTCGAGAAAACCGATGAATTGAGCATGACGGCACGCCAGACTTACCGGTATAAATGGCTCACCATTCAGCCGGCACTCGGTGTGGCCTACAACCATATATCCACCAACGGCGAGGTGCAGAACATATGGCGCCCGTATGTGCAGCTCCAATTGAACGGCAATTTCAACAATGGGCTCGGCATTGAATTCTCCTACACCATGCTTCAGACCAATCCGTCGATAGCCCAGCTCACCACCACCAACCAATGGCTCGACACGAAACTCGTGTATCACGGCAATCCGGACCTCAAGGCATATAAACAACACAATCTCTCGCTCTTTGCCTCCTGGTATTCCAATAGATATATCATGTTTGACCTGCAGGCCGCCTACAATCATATGCCGGGCTACATACTCGACCACTATGTGCTTACTGATGACTATTACCTTCAGACGCTTGAAAACATGAAGCGATATTCAGAGCTTAAGGGCACTCTGAATCTTTACCTTTATCCGTTTGGCATTCGCGATTTCACCATCATGTCGCAGCTTGTGGGTGGAAAGATATGGGGCCATGGATCCTCTTACAGCTGGAACGGCTACCGCTATCTCTGGAATGTGTCGGCAATATACCGCAACAACCGCTGGACCTTCATGGCCACTTACAGTTATCCAGGCAAACTGGCCGAGGGTCAGCTCGTGATGCTTCAGCCTCAAATCTGGCAACTCTTCGCCCAGTTCAGACCTACTTACAACACCAGTGTCGGCCTGAGCATCCTCAACCCTTTCGACAAGTCAGTGAAAAGCGGCGAGAGGACAGTGGCTGAAGCCCCGGTCGACAACCGAAGCTATATCTATCAAAAAGACCTCTGCAATATGGTGCGTATCCACTTCTCCTGGAATTTCCAGTTCGGAAAGAAACGGATCAACGAGAAGCAGTCGATCAAGATTAGCGACGACGAGACCGGAATCCTTACCAAATAAGACACCAATTAAATCGAATAGGAGGTAAACACTAATCGCAGGTACAACCGTCCGCGATAGCATATTGAAACCTGTCTGAATAGGATTTAACTTTGC
>USHH01000082.1 GCA_900554345.1 uncultured Bacteroidales bacterium
GGGAGCGGCTGTGGCGCCGAGGGTGCCGCAGAGGATGGCGGCGAGGGTCGCTGCGGGTATTTGCAGTAAGTATTTCATGGGTTGTGTAGGTTTGTTACATATATATAAAGAGGTGCCTGGAAAACGGCGGCCGCGTGCCGGAGTCGCGGAATGGCGGCCTTCGGCATCGTTTACGCAGTGCAAAGTAAGTAAATTTAGTCGTAACTTCATTAAAAATATTATACAATTTTTCAGAAAAACCGTCCAAAATTAAGACAATTTAAAATATTTAGACTATATTTGCACTGTTTTGTACGATTTTCGCATTAATCAATCCATTCTCTTGCTACTTTTGCGGAGTGAAACCATAATATAAAAATCTGACCATTCATGAAAACCTCAGCTTCGATAATCGTAGGCAGCCTCGCGCTGTGTGGGCTTCTTTCTGGCACAAGTGCGGCGCGGGCCTCTTCCGCTTCCTCTCCTATAAGAGAGGTGGATTTCACCAACGTGCGCCTCTCCGACACCTTCTGGGCTCCGCGCATCGAGACCAACCGCACCGTCTCCATCCCCTCCGCTTTCCATGAATGCGAGGTGAACGGGCGCTTCGACAACTTCGCAATCGCAGCCGGCCTCATCAAGGGGGAGCACCGCGGCGACTTCTCCTTCGACGACACCGACCCCTACAAGATAATCGAGGGCGCCTCCTACTCGCTCGCCGCCCACTACGACCCTAAGCTCGACCACTACCTCGACAGCGTGATCAACATCATCGCGCTCGCACAGGAGCCCGACGGATATCTCACCACCTGCGTCACCAACAAGTGCGAGCGCCTCTCCGGCTGGTGGGGCACCCACCGCTGGGAGAAGATCAACAGCCACGAGCTCTACAACAGCGGCCACCTATACGAGGCAGCCGTGGCCCACTACCTCGCCACAGGCAAGCGCTCGCTGCTCGACGTGGCGATCAAGAACGCCGACCTCGTATGCAAGACATTCGGCTACGGCGAGGGGCAGATCACCTACCCCTCCGGCCATCCCATCGTGGAGATGGCCCTCGCAAAGCTATATAAGGTGACGGGCGACAGAAAATATCTCGACGAGGCGAAATATTTCGTGGAGGAGACCGGGCGCCTCACCAACGGACGCCGCCCCAGCCCCTACTCGCAAGACCACATGCCCATCCTCGAGCAGGAGGAGATCGTGGGCCATGCCGTGAGGGCCGGATATCTCTATTCAGGAGTGGCCGACGTGGCCGCCCTCACCGAAGACCCGGCATATTTCGAGGCCATCAACCGCATCTGGAACAACATGGCCTCGCGCAAGCTCTATATCACCGGCGGCATCGGAAGCCGCGCCCAGGGCGAGGGTTTCGGGCCCGACTACGAGCTCAACAATCACACCGCCTATTGCGAGACATGCGCCGCCATCGCCAACGTCTACTGGAACTACAGGATGTTTCTGGCCACCGGCGACTCCAGATTCGCCGATGTCTACGAGCGCGCCCTCTACAACGGCGTGATTTCCGGCGTGTCGCTCTCCGGCGACAGGTTCTTCTACGACAACCCCCTTGAGAGCATGGGGCAGCACGAGCGTCAGAAATGGTTTGGCTGCGCCTGCTGCCCCGGCAACGTGACGCGCTTCATGGCCAGCGTGCCCTCATATATGTATGCCACCCGCAACGGCGACATCTTCGTGAACCTCTACATCCAGTCAACAGCCGACGTGAAGGCCGCCGGCAACAAGGTGACGCTCTCGCAGGCCACCTCCTATCCCTGGGACGGCAACATCGCCATCGCCGTCGACCCGGAGAAGGAGGGACAGTTCGCCCTTCGCCTCCGCATCCCGGGCTGGGCCCTCGAGAGCCCTGTGCCCACCGACCTCTACAGCTTCACGTCGAAGGCCTCCTCGCCCGTCACGCTGAAGGTCAACGGCAAGGAGATGCCGCTCACCATGAAAGACGGCTATGCCGTGGTGGCCCGCGACTGGAAGAAGGGCGACAAGGTGGAGCTCACGCTTCCGATGGACGTCAGAAGGGTAAGGGCCAACGACAAGGTGGCCGACGACCGCGGCAAGCTCGCCTTCGAGCGCGGCCCCGTGATGTTCTGTCTCGAGGGTGTCGACCAACCCGACGGCACCGTCTTCGACAAATACATCCCCGACGGCACCCCGGTCAGCGTCTCCTACGATCCCTCGCTGCTCAACGGCGTGGCCACACTTTCCGGAAAAGCCCGCAAGGTGACCGCCGCCGGCGAGGAGGATGTGGAATTCAAGGCCATCCCCTACAGCACATGGTGCAACCGCGGGCCGGCCTCGATGGCCGTGTGGATTCCCGAAGCCGCGCAGTATGCCGTGGCTACCCCGGAGCCCACGATCGCGAGCCGCGCACAGATGTTCTCCGAGCCCACGGAGCTCAACAGCGACACCCCCGCCGCCACCTCCAACCTCAACTGGGCCTGGGGCTACAACGACCAGTGGGAGCCCCGCTCAAGCGCCGACACCTCGAAGCCCTACCACTACTGGTGGCTCCGTCAGGGCACTCTCGAAAACGTGTGCTACGCCTTCGAGGAGCCCACGACCGTCGGCTCAGTCGACATCTACTGGCTCGAGTTCGACCACTACGACGGCAACTACCGCACCCCGGAGAGCTGGCAGCTCTACTGCAAGAGCGACGACAACAGGTGGGTGCCCGTGGAGACCGCCGACACCTTCGGAGTGGAGAAAGACAAGTATAACCATGTAGGCTTCAAGCCCGTGAAGACCACCGCGCTCAAGGTGGCAGCCAAGCTTCGCCCCGGCGAGAGCGGGGGAGTGATAGAATGGAAGGTCAATCCGAAGTGACAAAGAGGAAAATATCATAATACCATCATACCCAACTAAATGCCAACAACATGAAACCGGATGTTAATCTCAATCTAATCAGATGCGGGGTGCTGGGCATGGCGATCCTGCTGGGCGGCGCGCTGATCGCGACCCCGGCTGACGCCGTGGCTCAGACGAGCTCAACAGCCCAGGCGGCTGCCGGCTCGATCAACGGCACAGTCGTCGACTCAGAGGGCGAGCCCGTGATCGGAGCCACCGTCATGGTGAAAGGCACCACCATCGGCACGGCCACCGACATCGACGGCCAGTTCCACATCAAGGCCGCTCCCGGCCAGGAAGTGATCATCAAGGGCTTCGGCTATGAGACGGCCACCATCAAGGTGACCAACCAGAAAGACTACTCCGTGACGCTCAAGCTCGCCGCCCAGTCGCTCGACGACGTGGTGGTGATCGGCTACGGCACGCAGAAGAAGGGCGACGTCACCTCCGCCGTCGCCAGCGTGAAGGCAGAAGACTTCACTGTGGGCGCCATCGGCGACGCCTCGGAGCTCGTGAAGGGCAAGGTGGCCGGCCTCACCATCACCAAAGGCTCCGGCGACCCCAACGCCGAATCCACCATCCGCCTGCGCGGCGTGATCTCGCTGCAGGGCAGCAGCACGCCGCTCGTGCTCGTCGACGGCGTGGAGGGAGGCCTCGGCACAGTGGCTCCCGAGAACATCGCATCGATCGACGTGCTGAAGGACGCCTCCGCAGCCGCCATCTACGGTACGCGAGGCGCCAACGGCGTCATCCTCATCACCACCAAGTCGGGCATCCGCAACGCCAAGACAACGGTGACCTACGCCGGCTACGGCTCATGGGCCAACCTCGCCAAGAAGCATAAGTTCATGACCGCCGACCAGATACGCCAGGGCCTCACCAACTTCTCCGACCGAGGCTACGACACCGACTGGCTCGACGCCATCACCCGCACGGCCTTCACCCACAACCACGACGTGCAGATCAGCGGCGGCAGCGCCACCACCACCTACGCCGGCAACTTCTCATACCGCCGCGCAGAGGGCGTCATCAACACCTCCTTCAACGAGGAGATGAAGATGAACTTCGACATCTCCCACTGGTTCTTCAACGACATGCTCAAGCTCCACCTCGGCCTCATAAAGGGATACCACAAGGACAACGGCCTCGACGCCGCCGACTCGCAGATCTACCGCCAGGCGATCATGCGCAATCCGACCGAGCCCATCTACGACGAGAACGGGCTTCCATACGAGAACTTCGGAATCACCTACTACTACAATCCCGTGGGCCTCATCGAGGAGCGCGACGGCGAGGTGAAGAACGAATGGAGCCGCATGCACGGCGACATAACGTTCGAGCCCATCAAGGGATGGCAGACGAAGCTGCTCCTCTCCACCAACCGCTCCAACTGGCACAAAGCCAACTTCAACTCGAGCAACTACCAGAGCCACCGCACCGACGGCCGCGCCGGCGATGCCTCACACAGATACGACTACTCAAGGACCGACCTGCTCGAGGTGACCTCCAACTACCGCACCACCTTCGCCGAGAAGCACCGCTTCGAGGCCCTCGTGGGCTACAGCTGGGAGAAGAACACCAACGAGGGATTCTCCGCCTGGAACGCCGACTTCAACAACGACACCTTCAAATGGAACAACATCGGCATCGGCCAGCTCCTCAAGGACGGCAAGGCATCGATGAGCAGCTACAAGAACGACGACAAGCTGATCGGCTTCTTCGGCCGAGTGAGCTACGGCTTCGACAACCGCTACAACGTGCTCGTCTCCATCCGACGCGAGGGCTCCTCGAAGTTCGGCGCCAACCACAAGTGGGGTAACTTCCCCTCCGTGTCGGCAGGCTGGAACATCATGAACGAGGACTTCTGGGGCAAGCTCCCCGTGGCCGAATGGTGGAACGTCTTCAAGCTCCGCGCCGGATACGGCGTCACCGGTGTGATCCCCGGCTACTCCTACCTCTCGCTGACGCGCTACAACTTCGGCCAGGACGACAACGGCTACGGCCTCTACTTCTACAACAACGGCAAGTGGATCCAGGGCATGCAGATCGCATCCAACCCCAACCCCGACCTGAAATGGGAGACCTCGGGCGAGCTCAACATCGGTCTCGACTGGGAGATGTTCAACGGCCGCTTCGGCGGTAGCTTCGACTTCTACAACAAGGAGACCCGCGACATGCTCTGGGACTACGACGTACCCGTGCCGCCAAACCGCTATCCCATCACCACCGCCAACGTCGGCAAGATGCGCAACACCGGCATCGAGCTTATGCTGAGGGGAATCCCCGTGCAGACGAGGGACTTCGAGTGGAACACCACCGTGACCCTCTCCCACAACTCCAACAAGCTGCTCTCGCTCTCCAACGACCTCTACGAGACCGCCAACGAGCATGAGACGGCATTCCTCGGCGAGCCCATCACACAGTGTACCCACCGCCTCGAGGTGGGCAAGGCGGTCGACCGCTACTTCGGCATCAAGTCGGTGGGCGTGAGCGAGAACGGCCTCTGGCTCGTGGAGAATCCCACGACAGGCGAGGTGGCAGAGCTCACCGACGCCATGCTTCCCGACTCCAACTGGAAGCAGGACCTCGGCAACTCACTGCCGAAGGTGTATCTCGGATGGAGCAACACCTTCCGCTACAAGCAGTTTGACCTCTCGATGCAGTTCACCGGCCAGTTCGGCTTCAAGATCCTCAACGAGGCAAGGGCCTACTACGAGAACAACTCCGTGAACTACAACCGCCTGCAGTCGGTGCTCGACGCTCCCTACGGCGACCGCACCCTGGCCGGCAACCAGAAGCAGACCTTCGTGAGCTACTATCTGGAGAACGGCGACTTCCTGAAGCTCACCAACCTCACCTTAGGCTACAACGTGCCCTTCAAGACCAACAAATGGATCTCCGGCCTGAGGATATACTTCTCCTGCGAGAACCTCTTCACCATCACCGGCTACAAGGGCCTCGACCCCGAGCTCCAGAACTCCGACGCCACAGTATCCGGCATCGAGTGGCGCGACAACTATCCTACCATCAGATCCTTCACGGTCGGCCTCCAGGCCACCTTCTAAACTTCATATATCATGAAAGCCTTTAAATCAATCATACTTTCCGCCGCCGGGGTAGCGCTCCTTGGTGTCACCGCCGGCTGCACCGACCTCGACGAGACGGCCTATTCCTCCGTAGTCGACGACGGTCACGAGTTCTCGGACGCGGAGCGCACCGCCATGTTCTATCCTGTCTACAACTCCCTGCGCGACTTCGTATGGGGATGGTTCGGCTTCACCGACCTCGCCGACATGGCCTCCGACCTCTGGTGTGTGCCCTACCGCATCGGCATCGGCTGGGGCGACCTCTACATCCCGACCCACAAGCACGAGTTCCACAGCGAGATCGGCTTCTTCTCCACGGCATGGAGCCGCGCCTACGCCGGCGTCTCAGCCTGCAACCAGCTGCTTCAGGACGAGAAGGTGCAGCAGGTGCCCGAATCGGTGGCCGAGCTCAGGGGCTACCGTGCCCTCTACTACTATTTCCTTTTCGACCTCTTCCGCAACATCCCGCTCGACAACGGCGAGGTGCACGAGGCCGGCTGGCTTCCCCAGCAGGTGACGCCTCAGGAGATGTTCGACTACATCGTCTCCGAGCTCAAGGCCGTGGAGGGCGCCTTCGGCGAGCAGAGCGAGCTCGGCAAGCTCAACAACGCCACCATCAACATGCTGCTGGCAAAGATGTATCTCAACCGCAACGCGTGGCTGGGCGGCGACGACGAGCAATACTACAAGCTCTGCCTCGACGAGCTCAACAAGATCATCGCCATGGGCAAATACTCGCTGGCTCCCAACTACAAGGACAACTTCCGCGAGAGTATCATGGGCTCGCCCGAGGTGATCTTCGGCATTCCCTACGAGGAGAAATTCGCCACGGGCAACTACTACGCCAACCTCTGGATGTGTAACGCCGGCCGCGCCACATGGGGCTTCAACGGCTGGGCCACCTCGGGCGGCGGTGCCCACCCGCAGTTCATAGAGACCTACGACGTCGACGACCAGCGCTACAAGGACTGCTGGATTTCCGGCCCGCAGTATGACAAGGACGGCAACCCCATCTACATCGACGGCGTGCAGCTCAACTACACCCACGAGCTTAGGAGCATCGACGTGCCCGGCTGCTACGAGCAGGAGGGGGAGCGCCTCGTGAAATACGAGATCCTCGGCGGCGACAAAGGGTCGGGCTGCGACGACCAGGTGATCTTCCGCTATGCCGATGTGCTGCTGATGAAGGCCGAGTGCCTGCTGCGCATCACCGGCGCCTACAACGGGGAGAGCGACGCCATGGCCGCCGACCTGGTGACGCAGGTGCGCCAGCGCAACTTCAACTCCAATCCCTCGAAGGCCATCCGCACCCTGGCCCAGCTCCGCGGCGGCAGCTGCTATGAGTACGGCCACCGCGAGAACCGCGCCGAGATGGACCAGCCCGACATCTGGGTGCTGACCCATGAGGGGGGCGCCGACATAGAGCTCGGCGGCCTTCTCGACGAGCTCGCGTGGGAGTTCGTGGCCGAGGGTCACCGCCGCCAGGACCTCGTGCGCTTCATGATGACCAACGGCTGCAACGTATGGAACGGCAAGTCATGGTTCTGCAAGGACGCCCTGACCGACCCCTCCGACCGTCACCTCGACATCTTCCCGATTCCGAAGGACGCACTCGACGGCAACCCCAAGCTCGTGCAGAATCCCGGATACGCCCACTAACTCCTCTTTTTTCATACAATAATACCGAACAACGATGAAAAAATCATATATCTGCCTCATGGCCGCAGCGCTCGCCGTGACTTCGGTGAGCTGCAACAGCGACGACCCGTCGGACGCATGCTCAAAGCATGTGTATGCCGAGGGAGAGGCCCCCTATCTCCGCTCGAGCGAGCAGGCCACCGTCACACTCAACATGGAGTTCCAGATGGTCAGGATCGACCAGCCGCAGTATATCAACCTCAAGGACTACGCGGCCTACTTCCACAAAAACATGAACATGACGGTCGACGAGGCCATCGCCGGGCTTGACAACGGCTCCGTGGTGCTCTACACCATCAACGCCTCCCGCCAGCGCTGGGACCTCACTCCCGGAAATTACGGCGAATACGGCTGGTATTACGCCGCCAACGGCATCAGCGGCGCCGACGACGCCCTCTTCACGATGAACTTCGACAAGGAGACAAAGCTTGTGGAGGTAAAGGCCGTGGGTGTGCCTGACGTCGGCTCCATGTCTTCGATAGATTTCGGCTTCGCAATAAAGGAAAACGGCGCCTTTGACCGTTATGTGCGCTTCACGGCGCGTGCCTCCGTCACCGATCCGAGCAAGGTGGTGATCTCCGCCAACATCCCCGGCGAGGGTTACGGCGCCTACGGCATCCGCTTCAAGGACTACGACGAGTCGTTCCAGCTCGCCATGGGCATGACTGCCGACGAGTTCATAAAGGCTCTCGAGAGCGACCAGATCGTGATGTGGCTCGTAGACGCCGACGGCAACCGCGTGACCACCGCCGATGGGGGACATCCCGACTATACGTCAAACGGCTACGGCTACTGGCTCGACAGCAATGGCAATATAACGCCTTGGCTGCCTACAAGCTATCCGGACAACATGATGTTTCTCGAATACGTCGGCAATGGCATCTATAACATCGGCAACTGTGAGACAGTAACGCCTGCCGGCACACAGATTACCGTGAGATTCGATTTCGTATCCATCGATGACCCGACCTGCTTCCTGCAGTTTATCGTAGCAGTGACATTCGACTGATTTCAACGTGGAGCCGCGGCTGC
>USHH01000083.1 GCA_900554345.1 uncultured Bacteroidales bacterium
GTCCCAGCCGGTGATATCGCGGAGGGCCTCGACACATGCCTCGGCATATCCGGGCTCGGCGCAGATGCCCGTGCCGATGGCGGTGGCGCCCATGTTGACGGTGAGGAAATCGGCGGCGGCCTCGTCGAGATGCTTGATCTCATCCTCGAGGATGGAGGCGAAGCCGTTGAACGTCTGGCCGAGCGTCATGGGCACGGCGTCCTCGAGCTGGGTACGGCCGATCTTGAGGATCTGGGCAAACTCCTCGCCTTTCTTGCGGAAAGCGGCGATGAGGGTGCGGAGATACGGGATAAACTTGAGGTGGGTGAGATACATGCCCATGTGGATTGCCGTGGGATACGCGTCGTTGGTCGACTGCTCGGCGTTGACATGATCGTGGGGCGAGCAATACTCATATTCCCCGCGCTTGTGGCCCATGAGCTCGAGAGCCCTGTTGGCGATCACCTCGTTGGCGTTCATGTTGGTCGACGTGCCGGCACCGCCCTGAATCATGTCGACGGGGAACTGGTCGAGGTGCTTGCCGTCCATGATCTCGCGGCATGCCTCCTCGATGGCCTTCGCCTGCTCGTCGGTGAGAAGGCCCATCTTGTGGTTGGCGCGGGCTGCGCCCATTTTGGTTATGGCGAGACCCTTTACAAAAAGAGGGAAGTCATAGAGATGGAACTTGCTGATCTCGAAATTCTCTATGCCACGAAGGGTCTGGACGCCGTAGAGGGCGCATTCGGGCACTTCGACAGTGCCCAGAAGGTCGGACTCCTTGCGGAATCCCTTGTCACAACTATTTTTCATGATAAGATACTGGTTGAAATATTCTTAAAGGGAATCCGTGTGCGCTTACACGGAATGAATTAGTAAAATTACCAATAATAACGCATGCGGCAAAATAATTGTGCGAAAAAAAAGAATATGTTGTAAAACATATCGAATGAGAAGGCATCTGAGCCAACAACCCGGAGGGGCATTGTGTTAAACAATAAGAGAGGCAAAACTGCCTCTCCCATTCTCAACACCCATTATCCACCCCGTCTCTCCACAAAACATCCATTGATATGATAATCCAGTTGCTGTTTGTGCTCGCCGCCATCATCGTCGGCGCCCGCCTCGGAGGCATAGGTCTCGGAGTGATGGGCGGCGTGGGCATGGCGGTGCTCGTGTTTGTGTTCGGACTCGAGCCCACCTCTCCCCCTATCGACGTGATGCTGATGATTGCCGCCGTGATTTCGGCGGCCGCGGCCATGCAGGCGGCAGGCGGTCTCGACTATCTTGTGAGGATAGCCGAGAAGCTGCTCCGCAAGAACCCGTCGCGCATCACGTTTATCAGTCCCCTCGTGACCTATCTCTTCACTTTCGTGGCAGGCACAGGCCACGTGGCGTATTCAGTGCTGCCCGTAATCGCCGAAGTGGCACGCGAGACCAAAATCCGTCCCGAGCGGCCGCTCGGGATTGCGGTGATCGCCTCGCAGCAGGCCATCACGGCCTCCCCGATCTCAGCCGCCACGGTCGCTCTGCTGGGGCTCCTCAGCGGCTTCGACATCTCGCTCTTCGACATCATGAAGATCACCGTGCCGGCAACGCTCTGCGGAGTGATGGTGGGTGCGTTCTTCTCCAAGAGGGTGGGTAAGGAGCTCAAAGACGATCCGGAATACCAGCGCCGCGTGAAAGAGGGTCTAATAAAGGAGAATTCGCTCGAATTCAACCAGATCAGGAATCTGCTCGGAGCAAAGCTCTCCGTGGTGATATTTCTGGTGGCCACCGTGCTGATCGTGCTCTTCGGATCCATCCCGTCGATGCGTCCCTCATTCGACGGCGAGGGTATGAGCATGCCCTATATCATCGAGATCCTGATGCTCTCCGCATGCGCCCTGATCCTGCTCATCACCCGCACCAACGGCATAGCGCCAACCCAAGGCTCCGTCTTCATCGCCGGCATGCAGGCCGTGATCGCCATCTTCGGCATCGCATGGATGGGCGACACCTTCATCAACGGCAACATGGCGGCCATCACGGCTCCCCTGGAGGGGGTGGTGAGGGAAATGCCCTGGCTCTTCGCCCTCGCGCTATTCATAATGTCGATACTGCTCTACAGCCAGGCGGCCACCGTGCGCGCCGTGATGCCCCTCGGCATTGCGCTCGGCATAAGCCCGATGATGCTAATAGCGCTTTTCCCGGCTGTCAACGGATATTTCTTCATTCCCAACTATCCGACCATAGTCGCGGCCATCAACTTCGACCGCACAGGCACCACCCGCATCGGCAAATGGATACTCAACCACAGCTTCATGATGCCGGGCCTCGTGGCCACGGCCGTGGGCATTGCCGTGGGCCTGCTTCTCATACAGCTCTACTGACGCGGGCCCGAGGGAGACAACGCCACGCTGACAACGTTAACCTAATAAACACCATATCATTATGAGAATCATTACAAAACTGCTGACGACAGCCGTAGTGGCGCTGTCGGGCACTGCGCTCTGCAGCGCGCTTCCCAACATACACATCCTCGCCACGGGAGGCACCATAGCCGGCGCGGGACAAAGCGCCACCAAAACCAACTACTCCGCCGGCCAGGTGGCCATCGGCACTCTGCTCGAGGCGGTGCCCGAGATAGAGGAGATCGCCAACGTGACCGGCGAACAGATCGTGAGCATAGGCTCGCAGGATATGAACGACGACGTGTGGCTGACGCTGGCCCACCGCATCAACGAGCTGCTGGCCGGTGACGTCGACGGCATCGTGATCACCCACGGAACCGACACCATGGAGGAGACGGCCTACTTCCTCAACCTGACGGTGAAGAGCGACAAGCCGGTGGTGCTCACAGGAGCCATGCTTCCCTCGACGGCCCTCGGAGCCGACGGTCCGCGCAACCTCTATAACGCCGTGGTGGCCGCCGCAGCCGCCGAATCGAAAGGCAAGGGCGTGCTCGTGGCCATGAACGGCCTGATCCTCGGTGCCCACGGCACCCAGAAGATGAACACAATCGACGTGCAGACATTCCAGGCCCCCAACGACGGCGCCCTGGGATATATCTTCAACGGCAAGGTCTTCTACAACAACGTGACCCTCAAGCGCCACACCCTCAGCTCGGAGTTTGACGTCACCGGCATGACCAGGCTGCCGAAAGTGGGCATCGTCTACAGCTATTCCAACGTGGAGGCCGATGTGATGGATCCCTTCCTCAACAATGGCTACGAGGGCATCATCCACGCCGGCGTAGGCAACGGCAACTACCACAAGAACCTCTTCCCGAAGCTTCTCGAAGCCCGCGGGAAAGGCATCCTGGTGGTGCGCTCGAGCCGCGTGCCGACAGGCCCGACCACTCTCGACGGAGAGGTAGACGACGCGAAATATCAGTTTGTGGCTTCCGAGGAGCTCAATCCCCAGAAGGCACGCGTGCTGCTGATGCTCGCCCTCACAAAGACAAAAGACTGGCGCCAGATCCAGCAGTATTTCGAGCAATATTGATTCCTCCTACCTAAAACGACAGTATCATGAGAAAATCATATATCCTGCTCGTGGCGGCAGCCGCGACGGCCGCAGGCGCGCAGGCACAGAGCTCGCGCATCAACGACTATCAGACCACCGATGAGGAGGGACTGATCGAGAGCGTGGCCAAGATAGAGAAAAAGACCGACAAGTTCAACCTCTACCTCAACATGCACGGCGATTTCGCCGCCGACTGGCACAACTCCGACTTCCAGGAAGGGAAGTTCGAGATGAAGCAGCTGCGCATCGAGATGAAGGGCGACATCAACGACTGGCTGAGCTACCGCTACCGGCAGCGCCTCAACAAGGGCGACGACCCCCGGGGCTACCGCGACAACCTGCTAAAGAGCATCGATATCGCCGGCATAGGCGTGAAGCTCGACAAGTGGCAGTTCTTCCTCGGAAAGCAGTGTGCGGCATACGGCGGCATTGAGTTCGACCTCAACCCCATCGAGATCTATCAGTATAGCGACATGGTCGACTACATGAGCAATTTCATGACCGGCGTCAACGTAGCCTACAACTTCACGCCTCAGCAGCAGCTCCAGGTGCAGATGCTCAACGCCCTCAACGGCTCGAGCGAGGAGATGTATGGCGCATACGAGAAAGCGAAGCTGCCGATGGTCTACACCGTGAACTGGAACGGAAATTTCAACGATTTCTACAAGACCCGCTGGTCGGCCTCGTTCATGAACGAGACGGTCGGTGAGCACATGTGGTATTTCGCGCTGGGCAACGAATTCAACTTCAGCCCGAAGTTCGGCATGTATTTCGACTGGCTCTACAGCATAGAGGGCGTCGACCGCAAGGGAATCATCACGAGCATCGTGGGTGGCGACAATCCGGCGCGCAACACCTCGAAGGTCGACTATATGTCGTTTCTGCTCCACCTCAACTACCGCTTCCTTCCCAAATGGAACCTGTTTCTGAAGGGAATGTATGAGACGGCAGGGGTCTACAAGAGCCACGACGGCATCGAGAAGGGCAACTACCGCACGTCCTGGGGCTATATCGGCGGCATTGAATACTATCCGCTCAAAGACCGCAACCTGCATTTCTTCCTCGCCTATGTCGGCCGCGACTACGTCTATACCGGACGCGCACGGGCTTACGGGGAGAAGGGCTACACCACCAATCAGCTTTCAGCAGGTTTCATATGGCAGATGCCCGTGTTCTGACCACGCATCGAGGCTTTAACATCTTTTAACTTCACGAAGATGGGGGAATCATCCCCCATCTTTGTTGTTATGTCGAAACGTATCGCCCGGCATCGCACCGGGACATATGCTTCGCCGTATCATCTATAAAATTATAAAACAAGAACACTATGAATCTAAAGAATCTACTCCTCGCCGCGTGCATATGCCCGGGCGCCGCTGCGATAGCCGCCCCGGGCCAGTACTTCCCCGACCGCCAGCTGCTCACGATCAAGAGCACTGAGAACGGATATCCTGATGAGAACGTATCGCTGACATACGTCGACAACATGCTGGCGAGCGTGACCGACGACAACGACTCCTATACCATCGACTACAGCTCGGTGGCCGATGGTGTGGTGCGCGCCACGGAGACCAATCCCTATGACCAGCCGAAGGAATACCTTCTGACACTCGGCGACAACGGCTATGCCGTGAAAGCGACCGTCAGCCAGCCGGGAGAGCAGGAGGAAGTATTTGAGTTCACATACAATGCTGAAGGGCGTCTCATAAAGGTCGTGAAGACCGAGGGACGCGAAGTCACGACATCCGAGATCACATATACCGACGGCAGCGTCACGGCTGTCAAGATAGTGGCCGACGACCCCGACGACAACCTCGACGCCACCTTCACTCCCTCCGACATCCCCAATACAGGCATGCTCCTGAGCTTCGACAGCCTCTATGGAGTCGACGACATGTGGGATTTCGTATTCGCTGAATACGCGGGATTGCTCGGGCGCCCGGCAGCCAACCTCCCGGCCTCCGCGGTGATTGTCTACGATGTCGAGCGTGTCACAGCCACACTCGACTGGACCATTGACGCCGACGGATATCCCACCGGCTTCACTCCCACCTCATCAGAGGGCGACACGGAAAAATATTTCTTCACCTGGAGCGACCGCTCCGGCATAGCCGAGACAGGCATCTCTCCTGAAAGCCGCGAGATCACAGGCATCTATGCCCCTGACGGAAGGGCTCTCGACAAGCTCCGCGAAGGCATCAACATCGTGCGTTACAGCGACGGCACGACGGAGAAGGTGATGAGGAGACTCTGACGGGAGGGTCAGAAGCCTTTCCAGCCCTCTTTCCAGTAAGAGTCGCCGAGCTCGTCCCAGCGAAGCACAGCAGCGCCGAAGAAGTCACGCGTGTAGCCATTGAGCAGCGCGGCGGCCTCTTCGGCCTTTCCTTCGTCTATAAGACCTTTGTAGAGGGTCTCGATGAGGGGAAGCTCACGCCGCCCCTTGGCGAGGAAATAGTCGCGCGCGGGCTCCAGGGTCTTGCGGCTCTCGCCCCAGGCCACGGTGGCGAGGCGGTTGGGACGGCGGAAATGCCAGAGGGCCGCGTCGTCGCGCGTGCGGTGCTGGCCGCAGACGCCGAGCATGCGCGGCAGTTCGGTGCCACCTGCGAAGACGGGGAAACGCGGCGACTGGCCGGGATTGTCGAGACATATCCATGCCACGCCGCCCACCGCGTCGGGGAGCCACGAACGGCACTGGATGATGGTGGAGTAGGCACACCAGGCCACGGAGACGGTGCGGATGTTGTGCATCGCGGAGTCGCCGAGCGCCTCGTAGACGGCGATCTCGTCGGGACGCATCCAGGGGTTGGCTCTGGGGCTGACGATGCTGTCGGGAAGCGACGGGTCGGCACCCTCCTTTTTCTTGGCGGGGTTCGCCACCTTGAGGCGTCCGCTGAGGTTGTCGGGAGTGCCTTCGTAGTAGCTTCCGAGCAGGCGGGCCACGTCCTCCACGCTCACCTTGGAGTCGGGACGGATGCTGACGGGGAGCTCCGTCATGTCGGCCGTGAGGCCGGCCGAGGGGGCGAGGGAGTTCATGATGAAGAGCTCGCGGACACTGTAGTTTTTCGGCTCGCCGAAATAGTTGCCGCCGCTGTATGCCTTCCAGAAGGAGAAGGGCTCCCTGCCGTCCCAGAGGCCCATCTTCCGGGCCACGTCCTTCACGTTTTTGGAGGCCATGAAACTGTCGGGGTCGTTGAAATCGATCTCACCGATGCGGCTCACATTGGCGGAGACGGCGATGTGGCCGTCGGGTATCCTCTGCGCTGCCCAGACGCCGCCGACGCGCTCCGGGCCCTCGCCGAGCACCTCGAAGATCCACACCTCTTTCGGGTCGGCGATGGTTAGACACTCGCCGGAGTCGCCGTAGCCGTATTTCTCAATCAGCTCGCCCATGAGCCTGATGGCGTCGCGGGCCGTGGAGCAGCGCTGCATGGCGATGCGCTGGAGCTCCTCGATCATGAACATCCCGGCCTCGTTCCGCATGGTGTCGCGGCCGGTGAAGGTGGTCTCGCCCATGGCGAGCTGTCGCTCGTTGAGGCAGGGATATGCCGAGTTGAGGAAGGCGTAGGTGTGGGAGGCCTGTGGTATCTCGCCGCGACGGGTCACGCCGTCGCGTGAACCGGGATATTCGGTGTGCATCAGGCCGCCGCATATCTCGGTGACGGTGTCGTTGGGATAGTCGCGGGCGCCCTCAACCTCCATCCAGGTGCGATACCAGGAGTCGCAGGTGTGGCTGGTGATGACGGAGCCGTCGGCCGAGGCCTCGCGGCCCACCATTATGCTTGTGCAGCTCTCGCGGTCGGAGGGGTTGACGCCGGCCATGAGTGAGAGGGAGAGGAAAGAAGCGGCTGCGAGCAGCCATGCTGATATTCGATTCATGATATGTAGCTTTGTGTCGGTTAGCTTGATTGGAGTATTATGGCGCGAAGATAATGATTTTTTCCGAGACTCACCTCGCTGAAGCTCGGAACTATTCAAAAAACGGAATTGATATGTTTCAGAAGCCGTCGTCAAATAAAAACTGATGTGCGTACGTCAGGATCAAGTGTGGCGATAGTCTGAGCCATCTCGTTCATCTGATGGAATTCAGAATAACCTGAAGACGATTTCCTGCCAACATTATCCGGCCATGGCGCAAGAAGAAGAAGCCTGCCATCAGCGCATAAATCAAAATATTTTCCCTGAGGCTTGAAACGGTCTTCAAATCCTTGGTCACGTATGAGGATAATGCAGTTCCCGATATCAATGGCATCCTGCACTATCTCTTTTTCTGCCTTGTGTATTGCCGGTGTCACAGGGATGGCTCCTTTTTGGAATTCCATGAGACACTTCTTCCGATAATCTGAAAATTCAGCATCACTCCATCTTCTATGTATCCTTACCGGCAAAAGATAAATGCCTTTAAGCAAAAATATATTTCCAAAGGCGGCGTATTCCCGATTGGCGATGCTCAAATGCAGATATCGCCGAAAAAGGTCCGGCAATTTCTTTCTGAGCATATAGCGTCGTGGATTATCCTCAACATATCTTACACATCGATCCAATTGTTGCGAATCCATTATCACCCGGTCATGGAATCTTCCAAATAAAGTCCTGATTTCCTCGAGACCCAGAAGCACACTGCATCTCTTCGAGCAGGCTCCGAAAAAGCCTGCCAGCTCACTGCCCAGCATTCTTTTCAATCTTCGCCGCACATTCAGTACGATATGGATATGATCAGGCATAATCACAAACCGCCGAATCCCCATCTCCGGATGGAACGAGGGAATGGCTAGGATTTCCTCCTGTATGATTCTGCCGAATGCAGAGAGAGCTGTAGGAAATGCCTTTCCTTTCCTGATATCCTCCACACTTAGATCTGCGATTTCTGATAATCGTGGAGATCCCGGGAGGGCGGTCGCCGTAATAAGATAATCGCCGGGCCGACAATAATCATGAAAAAAGGCCCGTTTGGGATGCTTCTTTGAGGCAGGAGTGGAAGCTACCTCTTTTCCTCTCATGAAATCAGGCAATGGCTTATGCGAGGGGAAGCCTCCAGGATCCTTTTCCTCGGGAGATTTATTATTTTTCATGATGCAGATAGATATATGCCTTTGTTTGAGCTTGATTTCCTTCTCTTCGGCTTCCGCCTCAGCACCGATAGAGAGAATGCGAGAGAGAGGAAAGAAGAAAGAGG
>USHH01000084.1 GCA_900554345.1 uncultured Bacteroidales bacterium
CTTGAAAGATACTTCAGGGAAAAGGCTATTGAGAGCGAAAAGTACACGCTAATCGGAAGATGGTGGGAGGGTAAAGGAGAAAACGAGATAGATATGGTTGCCTCCAATGAATTTGACAAGAAAGTGGAAATCTATGAGATAAAGCGAAACCGAAAGAATATCGACTTCACGGTTTTGGAGGAAAAGGTGAAAACCATGCTCACTGCCGTTCATCTTTTCAATGGCTTCGATATTGAGACCAAAGGTCTTGACATGCAAGATATGTAGGTAGAAAAGATACTCTTGTCATTATGATACAAGAGGAAATTTTTCTTCTTCAGTGCGCTCTCGGCTGTCGTATCGGAGACTTTATGAAGTTATCGATGTCGAATGTTGCAGTTACTGATGACGGCATTCCTTACGTTCAATATCTGCCCAAGAAAACCATGAAGACGCAGAATGACCTCCGGGAAAAGAAAACGCCATTGATGCTGTTTGCGTTGGATATCGTCAAACGCTCCGGTTTCAAATTTGGAGTTCTCCAAATATGCCTCAGGCAAAAGCGGATACAATGCCAAGATTAAGAAGCTTCTTGAGCATTGTAAGATTGACCGAATGGTTAACCAGTAAGATGAGGCGACAGGCACGATGAACCGTGTGCCACTGCATTCGGTAGGCAGTAGCAAACTCTGCCGCAAGACCCACATAGAGATCGCCAACAAAGCGCAGGTGAACATGTATGCCACCGGACTTCATGAAGTAGGCAGCAGCGCAGTTGAACACTATTCCATGCTTGAAATCCGCGACTTGTTCATGTTACTCTGCGCCGCTTTCAATCTACCCCGATACCGGGTTGATAAGCAACTGAACGTACTCCCGGAAGAGAATGTCTTGGAATAGAGAAATATCAACCTATAAGTTGCATTTTTCGGATTATCTTCGTAACTTTGCACTCGGATAAATGTTTATATAGTATGAAGTTTGTACGGATAATCGACGGATTCGACCATCTCTGGGCTGTAAAAGCTCAGGATAAGGAAGCGGATGAACTCACCCTGTTGTTTCGGAACTGGACTAACGGTGAGTATCTCCTTGATTTCTTTATGGAAAATATGGAAGACCTCAAAAGTTTCTTCCATATTGAACGACTCGATGAAGCCGTCAATGATACTTTTGAGGACGCCGAGGCTTTGCAGGAACTTGTGCTTGAAGTTCCCTATACGGAACATCTCGACGAGCTTTTCAAGCCTCTTGACATCACCGACACACGCGCCCGTGAGTTAAGCCGAGAGAAAGCACGCAACTGGAACCGTGACCGTCATGCAAGTTGGCTCCGTATCTACGCCATAAGGCTTGAACCGAATGTCTATATCGTAACCGGCGGAGCTATCAAGCTAACCAGGACGATGCAGGAACGCGAACATACGGCACTCGAACTGCGGAAGCTCAACCGCTGCAAGACGTTCCTTAAAGCCAACGGAGTATTTGATCAGGACAGTTTTGTTGAACTTACTAATGAATGATATTATGGCAAGCAAGGCAATTAAATTTTTAGAGGAACATCAGAGTGAAACACCTTCGCAATTTGCAGAAGAAGCCGCATGGCGAAAGGAAAATGCAGGTTGACTCCGCTGGTCGCGTCA
This sequence comes from uncultured Bacteroidales bacterium, assembly GCA_900554345.1. Lineage (GTDB taxonomy): Bacteria > Bacteroidota > Bacteroidia > Bacteroidales > Muribaculaceae > Lepagella. Next base: position 1,623 of record USHH01000084.1, read on the forward strand.
GCTTGCCGTAATCCTTATAGGCTATATGCAGGACAACGGCCTCAAAAGAGCCGACCTCGCCGCTCGCCTTGGCGTGAGTCCGCAATACGTCAGCAAACTCCTATCAGGTACCGAAAACCTCAGTTTCAAGAGTATTGCCAATATCGAGGATAAGCTCGGCATATCTTGTTTTGCCATGGCATAGCACTTGATTTACAGGATATAGAGATTGCAAACCGGTTGCGCGACCTCAACACAATAGGATATAAGGAATTTGGGCGCAGCTTTACAATCCGCATTTATATATTCGCAGCTATCAACCTATCCTATAAACGGAGGCGCGACTCGATGAGCCGCGCCTCCGGTTTATGTTTCATGAGGTGCGAAAATCGCACCTCTCTCAAGAGGGGTCGTTTCAGGAGGGGTCGGTCCAGTTGCCGTCGGATCTGATGAGGGAGATGAGCTCCGTGAGGGCTGTCTCGGCAGGGATGTTCTTCACTACCAGCTCCTTGTTGCGGTAGAGGCTCACGCGGCCGGGACCCGCGCCGACATAGCCATAGTCGGCATCGGCCATCTCGCCGGGGCCGTTGACGATGCATCCCATCACACCTATCTTCAACCCTTTAAGATGGCCCGTGGCTTTCTTCACCTCCTGAAGGGTAGACTGAAGGTCGAAGAGGGTGCGCCCGCAACTCGGGCAGGAGATAAACTCCGTCTTGCTCATGCGCAGACGAGCGGCCTGAAGGATGCCAAGCGCCGTGGCAGCCACCATCTCCCGGCTGAAAGCGGGAGCCTCGAGCCATATCGCGGAGCCGTAGCCCCCGAGGAGCAGAGCTCCGAAGTCGGCACCTGCCCTCACCATGAGGTCGTCGGCATCGGTGACATCATAGGCGAGATGGATCACAAACGGATTGCGGCCACCCATAGCCACGAAACGGTCGATATAGGAGGCGATCTCGCCGGGGGCGTTTACATGCTTAGAGGAGATTCCAACCGGCTCACTGTCGGCAAACAGCACAGGCTCCGAAGCGGCATCCACCGAATGCCAACCGTCAGGGATATCCTCGATATCGACGCCCACCACCGGGAAACGCACATTACCACCGACCTCTATCGGCGCGGCATAGCTACGCGATGGCTTCGGAAGAACGGTCTCCGGCTCGGCTATGGGAGCATGACCGGCACGAGCCGCGATATAGTCGCGCAGACGCGCGGCAACTGGAATCTCCCTCTCCGGATCCTCGCTGAGCGAGACGCGGATGGTGTCGCCGATGCCCTCGGCCATGAGGGTGCCGATGCCGACGGCGCTCTTCACGCGGCCATCCTCGGCATCACCGGCCTCCGTCACTCCGAGATGGAGCGGGAAATGCATATCCTCGGCATCCATAGCCGCGATAAGCCCCTTCACGGTCTCCACCATTACAGTGGGATTGGAAGCCTTGATTGAGATCACGATATCATTGAAGTCGACCTCCCGACAGATGCGCAGGAACTCCATCACCGACTCCACCATGCCGGCGGGGGTGTCGCCGTAGCGGCTCATGATGCGGTCGCTGAGAGAGCCATGGTTCACGCCGAGACGCACGGCTGTGCCATGGGCGCGGCAGATGTCAAGGAAGGGCAGCAGACTCGCGCGGATCTTACCGATCTCGGCGGCATATTCCTCGTCGGTGAACTCCAGCTTCTTGAAAGTGCGGGCCGCATCGACGAAATTGCCGGGATTGATACGCACCTTGCTGCATGTGGCGGCAGCCTCGAAGGCAGCCTTGGGATTGAAATGCACGTCGGCCACGAGGGGCACGTCGCAGCCCAGCTCGTCGAGGCGGCGCCTGATGGCGCCCATATTGGCTGCCTCGCGGACGCCCTGGGTGGTGAGACGCACAATCTCGCCTCCGGCCTGCGCAATGCGCAGCGCCTGACGGGCGCTCCCCTCGGTGTCGAGAGTAGAGGTATTGTTCATCGACTGAAGACGCACGGGATTGTCGCCGCCGAGGGCCACGCCGCCGACGCGGACAACGCTGCTGGGGCGACGCCTGTAGTTATATATGCTCATAGCTGAATTATCTTGTCTGAAATGATATTGTTGTTTCCTATTACTTATACAATGAGAATGATCTGCGTATACCGGGAAACATGCCGAAGGCATGTCCCTACAAGCCGGATTCCCGATTCCGGAAATCATACTCATATCATGGTGAGGAAGAAGACGGAGCAGAAGCCCACGGCATATCCGGCGAGCACCTGCCATACTGTGTGGCGTCCGAGCCATATCCTCGCCGAGCCCAGAAGCCCGGCAGCCAGTATCGACACGACGAGCCACACCATGGCCGCAGGCTCGGGATATCCGTCCTTGATGATTCTGACCAGCAGGGCCACGATGCCGGCCACACCGGCGGCATGGGCCGAAATCTTCCAGCGGAGATTGACGACGGCATTGACAAGCCCCGCCAACGCGCCGCCGGCGAAAAACATGGCGACCCAGAGAGGCGCGCCCTTATACCACATGAAGAAGGCCGTGGCGCCCATGCAGGCCACTGTGATCAGATAAGGCACCAACCGCTCCCGGCGCTCGTTAAGGCCAAGGTCATGCACCACACCCATCTTCTTGAGCATCCACACCAGGATGGCAGGGACAACAAGGTTGAAGGCCGCCACTATAAGGGTGAAGACCGTCCTTATCCCGGCCGGCGCTATGTCGAGAATCGAGAGGGAAAATATAAGGAGCATGCCGTAGACAGGCATCATGAGGGGCACGAGAATCCACGAAATGGAAGTGGCGAGCACATCGGCAAGCACCGTCCACACCGTGGGCACATGATTCTGGTGTGGGTCTGCGGAAACGTCTTCCTCCGCAGCGGCACGGGTTGATGCGGGGTCAACCGGAGCGGCCTCGGCAGGAGCAGACTCACGGGAGACGGTCTCCACAGGTTTTGCCGGCTCAGTGGGGCCAAAAAGGCCCTTCGACGGGGAGTTGAGGCTCTCGCCCTCCGGCAGTCCGGGAGTCTCGGGGTAATATGAAGAAGTGTCTATCGGCATAATCTATTGTAAATCTTATTCATCGGAAGAATCGCCGGCAATCCGGCCGGAGCCTACGGCCTGCAGGAACTTCCTTGGGATGGGGGTGGCGAAACTCATGTCTTTGCGTGTGACGGGATGGGCGAAGCGCAGGGTGCGTGCATGGAGACACAGGCGATGGAGGCGGCTCTCGCGGGCGCCATACTTACGGTCGCCGGAGACGGGATGACCCATCTCGGAGGCATGCACGCGGATCTGGTTCTTGCGCCCGGTGTCGAGCGAGAACTCCACCAGGCTGAGGCCATTGCCACGTTTGAGCACACGGTAGCGGGTGAGCGCCAGCTTTCCCTCGCCCGGCTCCTGGGTGGAATAGACCACGAAGCGGCTGTTCTCGGCGAGGCGGCTCTTGACGAAGCCCTCGTCGTCGACCACATTGCCTTCAAGCAACGCCACATAATATCTCTCGAGCACCATATTGTTCCAGTTATGGCGCAGCGTCTCGCAGGCTTCCTCGGTCTTGGTGAACATCAGCAGCCCCGAAGTGTCGCGGTCGAGACGGTGGACCACGTACAGCTTGTTGGACGGATCCTGACGCTTCACATACTCGCGCACTATGTCGTAGGCCGTCTCCTCCTTGCGGTGGCTCTGAGTGCCGACCGACAGGAGGCCGTAGCCTTTGTTGATCACGATCACGTCGTCGTCTTCATACACGAGCTCGACACGCGGATGACGGAACACGACAAAGGGGCGCGAGACATTGAGTCTCACGGTTGCGCCGGGCTCAACTGGAGTGGCGAAGCCGGTGGTGACAGTGCCCTGAAGGGAGATATGGCCATATTTAAGCCATTTCTTCAAGTCATTTCTCGAAGCCGAAGGGACGCGAGAGGCCACAAATTCCATGAGGGGCACCGGAGTGTCGCCATCATTGCGGAACTCGAGGATACGGTCGGGACGGAACGCCTTTCTCTGTATGTCGGGATTGTACGCCATGTCGTATGATGTAAAAAATAAGATGTCTCAACAGATATAACAATTATCATGCAAAGTTAGCAATTAATTGCTTTGCCATTCCACTTTTCCGAGATGAAATCGCATGTGGCGGCAGCGGTCGCCCTCATAATCCTCGTCGCGGCCACTTCCCGGCTCATCAGCGGGAGGGCATCCTCTTCCACGAGACGGTAGTCGTTGACACACCTCACATCACAAAAGCCTCTATCGAGCAGCAGCTCCCTGTCCGCCACACGCCCGGCAAGCAGTATTGCGGGAACGCCGCGCCTGCATGCCCGCACCCGGACGCCCCACGGCGTCTTCCACATCAGCGTCTGACGGTCGGCACTCCCCTCTCCGGTGATACAGAAGTCGCAACCTTCCAAAGCGGCATCGAGCCCCACGGCATCGGCCACTATGTCGACTCCGCGTCTGAGCCTGACGCCAAGCAGAGCAGTGAGGCCCCCTGCCGCACCTCCGGCCGCTCCCGCGCCCGGCATCGCAGATACGTCATGGCCGGTGGATGACCTGATGACATCAGCCAGATGCACCATGCCCGTCTCCAGACGCTCCATCATCGGAGCGTCGGCGCCTTTCTGCCGCGAGAACACAGCCACAGCCCCATCGCTTCCAACAAAGGGGGCGTCGACATCGCATGCCGCCGTGATCTCAACCTCCGAAAGCCAACGCAGCCCCGACAGATCGACGTAACCGACCGAAGAGAGCATCCCGCCACAGATATGGCGCTCCATAAGACAGCCAGCACGGTCGTAGAATCTCGCGCCGAGGGCCTGGAGCGCACCCAGGGCGGCATCGTTGGTGGCGCTTCCACCAAGCCCCACCACTATCCGCTTCACACCATGGCGGGCAGCGGCGGCGACGAGCTGACCGAAACCGTAAGTCGATGTAAGCCACGGATTGCGGCGCTCCGGATCCACGAGCACGAGCCCCGAAGCCGCCGCCATGTCGAGGCATGCCATCATGCCGTCGGCGCTTATATAATAGTCGGCCAAGACTTCCTCTCCCAGAGGGCCCTCCACCGAGGCAGAGTATCGCCTCATATCACCGGCTCCCGCAAGAGCCTCGGCCATCCCCTCGCCTCCGTCGGCCATCTCCACGATACCGACCTCAGCACCCGCCACTATAGCCAGGACGCCCTTCGCGGCAGCCTCAGCCGCCTCGCGTGACGTGAGACAACCCTTGAAAGAGTCGAACGCGAGGGTCACCTTCATAATGCCCCGGCCTCCTTCCTCAGCAACAGATGGCCGAAACGGCAATAGAGGCATTTGCGGGAATCGCAGTACTCACGCCGCAGATGTATCAGGGCCTGGCTGCGAGCCGCCGAAGCAGCCTTGAGTCCTAACGACTGCCACTGACGGACAATGGAATTGTTCTCGGGAGGCAGCTCGTTGAGAAGGTCGAGCCCCTTCTCGGCGAAATCGGGATTGCCGATTGAAGCCCCGTAGGCGTAATAGAGCGGAGCGGCGAGATTGATCAGCAGCACATCGAGGCTGCGGGCCGACATCGTGTCGGCAAACGGACGCGATTCCACGTCAAACGAGAAATGATCCTTCCAGTATCCGTCGAGATGAAGAGTGAGCAGCGAGCGCAGCGCGTCGGAATCGCCACGGGCATCGATCACCTGCTGGAAGAGCGAGAAACCGCCGAGCAGGAAACGGGCCAGCAGCGCCACACGCCGGTGGGGGAAATTGCCGGGGCGGGTGCGGGCGTATTTCCAGACGCCGGGGCGCATGGGGCGCAGCGAGTATTTCCTCGCGAGAAAGTAGTATTCCCGGCAGAGCAGCTGGTAATACTCATCGAAGATATGCGCGGAGGGGTCGAGCATACCTGCCTGCCCGAAAAGGAGGGCCTCGAGCTGCATCAGACTGTCGGAATGGCGCGCCAGATAATTGAGGTTCAGCGACTTCGCGAGCATCTCGAATGGCTCGCCGTTAAGGCCGAATCCGAGTGCGCGGGCCAGAGCCACGAAAGTGGCCTGCTGCCAGTCGCCGCTGTATGTGCGGAGCATGGCGAGGATCCTGTCGGCCTTCACCTGGAGGCGCTCCACGCAGAGGGCCTCGAGCCAGGATGTAGCGGCCAGCGGGGGGACCTCGCAGAGCAGCGAGCGGCAGCGGATGTCGTCGGGCCCTGACTGAAGCGCTGCGTAGGTGGAGAAGAATCCCTCAGGAAGAGTAAGCGTCACCTGCGGAACCACCGAGCCGTCGGAGCGCCTCACCACAGCGTCGTCGATGGCCACCACATGAAGGATGATATTGTCGTAGGCCGGATCGCCGTCGTGGTTGTGACGCCGCCAGTCGGAAGCCTTCACGTGGATCTCCACATTGCCGGCCCACTCCGTGTCGCCCACCTTTATCTTGGCGTTGAAGAAGTCGGGCCCGGCATCTGTGTTGAGGCGTCCGGGGTCGATCACCTCCACCGGCTGGCCGGAAGGGAGCCGCAGACGGCGCCCCACCATATTGTATTTCCATAAATACTGATAGAGGGCTTCCATGCGGTGAGGAAATCAGGCGTTGCCGAGCTTGCGCCCGGGACGGTAGGCCAGATACTGATTGTAGACCACGCCGCCGATAATCAGCACGAGACCCAGATATGTAAGGGGCATGATGCGCTCACCCACGATCACCGATATGAAGAAGAGTGAGAGGAAAGGAGCGATATAGCACATCTGATTGACAATCGCTACATTGACGGCATAGCGGAGAGCCATGCTGAAAAAGAGGAACGGGATGCCCATCTCGAAGGCTCCCACATAGCAGCTCGCCAGCACACCGGGCACCGAATCGAAGCTGCACGGCACGAAGAGAGTGGCTCCGCATAGTATCACGGATGCGAAGAGGAACGAGATGAAAAGCTTGAGGCTCTCCGGGATCGAGGCCGACATGCGGTCGTTGAGAATCCAGTAGACGGCCCACAGCACGGCAGAGAGAAATGCCAGTATCACTCCTACCACCGACAGCGAC
>USHH01000085.1 GCA_900554345.1 uncultured Bacteroidales bacterium
CCAGCCGATGCGGCGGGGACGGCCCGTGACGGTGCCGTACTCATGTCCACGCTCGCGGATCTCGTTGGCGGTGTCGCCGAAGATCTCCGTGGGGAAGGGGCCCTCCCCCACTCTCGTGCAGTAGGACTTGGCGACGCCCACCACATTCTCCACCCACCTGGGGGCTATGCCGGCGCCGACGGGGACACTGGCGGCGGAGGGGGTCGAGGAAGTGACGTAGGGATACGTGCCGTGGTCGATGCAGAGCATCATGCCCTGGGCGCCCTCGAAGAGGATCTTCTTGCCCGGAGTGTTGCAGGCCTCATTGATGAGGTCGGAGGTGTCGCAGATCATGTGGCCGATCTGGCGTGCGATGTCCATGTAGGATGCGTATACGTCATCGAATGAGAACTCGTCGAGGCCGAGCATGCGGAGCTCCTGGTTCTTCACATCGAGTGCTGCGCGGAGACGGAGCGCGAAGTAGTCGGGCTCGAGGAGGTCGCCCATGCGGAGGCCGATGCGGCTGTATTTGTCGGAATAGGCAGGGCCGATGCCCTTCTTGGTTGTGCCGATGAGGGCCTCGCCCTTTCGGCACTCGTAAGCGCCGTCGAGCACGGAATGCCAGGGCATCACCATGGCGGCGCGGTCGGAGATGCGGAGCTGGTAGTCGGTGACGCCCTGCTTGTGGAGCTTCTCGAGCTCGGCGATGACCGAGACGGGATTGACGACCATGCCGTTGCCCATCACATTGACCGTGGCGGGATTGAAGATGCCGGAGGGGATGCTCTGGAGGGAGTATTTATGGCCGCCGAAGACCACGGTGTGTCCGGCGTTGTTGCCCCCCTGGTAGCGCACCACCATGTCGGCGCGGCATGCGAAGTAGTCGGTGATTTTGCCTTTACCCTCATCGCCCCACTGGGAGCCGATGACAACTAATCTTTCTGACATTGCTCAATGTTATTGCGTTGGTAGATATAATCCACATTCTTCATGTAGTAGTCGAGCGTGAAGCAGGCGTCGAGCTCCTCGGGAGTGAGGGTCTCGGCCACCACGGGGTTGAGCTTCAGGAGCTCCTGGTAGGAGGAGCCGGTGGCCATGGCCTGCATGGCTACGGGCTGCACGGTGTCGTAGGCCTTCTCGCGAGAGAAGCCCTTTCCGATGAGTGCGTTCATGACGCGCTGGGCGAAGATGACGCCGTTGGTCATGTAGATGTTGCTCTTCATGCGGTCTTCGAAGACCACGAGGTTCTCGAGGATGCCCATCATGCGGTTGAGCATATAGTCGAGGAGGATGGTGGCGTCGGGCATGATGATTCGCTCGGTGGCTGAGTGGGAGATGTCGCGCTCGTGCCAGAGGGCGACGTTCTCGGCGGCGGTGGCCATGTATCCCCTCATCACGCGGGCGCAGCCGCAGATGTTCTCGGAGCTGATGGGGTTGCGCTTGTGGGGCATTGCGGAGCTGCCCTTCTGCCCCTTGCCGAAGGCCTCCTCCACCTCATGCACCTCCGTGCGCTGGAGATTGCGCATCTCCATCGCCATCTGCTCGAGAGTGGATGCGATGACGGCGAGCGTCGCCATGTAGAAGGCATGGCGGTCGCGCTGTATCACCTGTGTGGAGATGTCGGCGCTGTCGATGCCGAGCTTTTCGCAGACATAATCCTGGACAAACGGGGGTATGTTGGCGAAATTGCCGACGGCGCCGCTTATCTTGCCGACCTCGACGCCCTTGGCGGCCATGCGGAAGCGCTCGATGTTGCGGCGCATCTCCTCATGCCAGAGCACCCACTTGAGGCCGAACGAAGTGATATCGGCGTGGATGCCGTGGGTGCGGCCGATGCAGGGGACGTATTTGAAACGGATGGCCTGGCGACGCAGCATCTCCATGAAGCGCTCGAGGTCGTCGAGGATGATCTCGTCGGCCTGCTTGAAGAGGTATCCGTTGGCGGTGTCTACGACATCGGTGCTGGTGAGGCCATAGTGAATCCACTTGCGCTCCTCGCCGAGGCTCTCGCTGACGGTGCGGGTGAAGGCCACGATGTCGTGGCGTGTCTGGAGCTCGATCTCCTTGATGCGGTCGATATTGAAAGTGGCCTTGGCCCAGAGCTTCTCGACATCCTCGGGGGGGACGACGCCGAGCTCGCGCCAGGCCTCGGCGGCGAGGATCTCGACCTTGAGGTAGGCGTCAAACTTGTTCTGCTCCGTCCAAACGCGGCGCATGACGTCTCTTCCGTATCTCTCTATCATTTCTTTACATTATTAAGGTAGCATTCAAGTGTGTTCTCAAGGAGGCATGCGCGGGTCATGGGGCCGACGCCTCCGGGGACCGGAGTGATGACGGAGGCCTTGTCCTTGACGGCCTCGTAGTCGACGTCGCCGCAGAGACGTCCGGTCTCGGGATCGCGGTTGACGCCCACGTCGATCACGGCGGCGCCGGGGGCCACCATGTCGGCCGTCACGAAGCGGGGGCGGCCGACAGCCACCACGAGTATATCGGCCTGCGAGGCGACCTCGGCGAGGTCGGCCGTGCGGCTATGGGCGATGGTGACGGTGGCGTTGCGGTCGAGCAGGAGCTTGGCCACGGGGAGGCCGACGATGTTGCTGCGGCCGATCACCACGGCCTTCTTCCCCGCGATAGGCACGCCGGCCTTGTCGAGGAGCTTGATGATGCCCTTGGGGGTGCACGGGAGCACGCACTCCTGCTTCTGCCAGAGTGAGGCGACATTGGAGGGATGGAAGCCGTCGACGTCCTTGCGGCGGTCGATGGCCGCGATCACGCGGTCGGAATCGATATGCTTCGGAAGGGGAAGCTGCACGAGGATGCCGTCGACCGTGTCGTCGGCGTTGAGGTCGGCGATAAGATCGAGCACTTCCTTCTCGGAAGTGTCGGCGGGACGACGGATGGTGGTGCTGACGAAGCCCACCTCCTCTGCATCCTTGCCCTTGCCTTTCACATAAGAGACACTTGCCGGGTCTTCGCCGACAAGAATCACCACGAGATGAGGGGCGCGGCCGTACTCACCGGCGAGCGAGGCCACCTTGGCGGCCACATCGCGCTTCACCTCGGCAGCGAGGTCTTTTCCATTGATAATCACTTGAACTACAATTTTTATTTATGCAGGCACGGAGGCGGGAGCCTCCGGCCTGACGGTTAATATTCTGATATTTGATGCCACTGAAACCGCCGAGGGAGGGGAAACATGCCGAAGGCATGTCCCTACACGCCGGATATCTGAGCCAGAAGACATCATTATGATAAACATATTAGAGGTCGATGACCTTGTGGCCGATGTCGCGGCGGAAGAAGAGGGAGCCACCGGCGGCGATGCGCTCCGCGTCGGCGAGGGCGGCCTCGCGGGCAGCCTTCATGTCGGAGCCGGAGCCGACCACCATCAGCACGCGTCCACCGGCGCTGACGAGATTGCCGTCGGCGTCGCGGGCGGTGCCCATGTGGTAGACGCCGCAGGCGCTCTTCTCCACATCCTCGAGGCGGAAGCCCTTGGGATAGGAGCCGGGATAGCCGTCGGCGGCGAGCACGATGCCGAGATAGCACCGGGAGCTCCACTCGAGGGGGAAATCCTTACCTTCGAGGGCAGCCGTGAAGAGGGCGTAAATGTCGCTCTCGAGCCTGGGGAGCACCACCTCCGTCTCGGGGTCGCCGAAACGGGCGTTGAACTCAATCACCTTCAGACCCTCGACAGTGAGGATCAGGCCGCCGTAGAGCACGCCGTAGAAGGGCACACCCTCGTCGGCGAGCGCGTCGGCCGTAGCCTGCATGATGTCGGTGAGGGCCCTGTCGCGCACCTCGGCGGTGATGAAGTCTACCGGCGAGTAGGCACCCATGCCGCCCGTGTTGGGACCCCTGTCGCCCTCGAAGGCGCGCTTGTGGTCCTGGGCCAGGGCGAGGGGATAGACCTTACGTCCACCCACCACGCACATGAACGAGAACTCGGGGCCTGAGAGGAAGTCCTCGATGACCACACGCCCCTTGCCGAAAGCGGAGTCGAGAAGCATGTCGCGCAGGGCAGCCTCGGCCTCCTCATAGGTGGCGGCGACCACGACACCCTTGCCGGCGGCGAGGCCGTCATACTTCACCACAGCGGGGAGCGGACGGCTCTTGACGTAGGCCCAGGCCTCGTCGAAGTCGTCAAATGATTTATAGGCTGCCGTGGGGATGGAATGCTTCATCATGAGCTCCTTGGCAAACTCTTTGCTGCTCTCGATGCGGGCGGCGCTCTTCGTGGGGCCGAAGGCGCGTAGGCCGCGGGCCGTGAAGACATCGACAAGCCCGGCGGCGAGAGCGGCCTCGGGGCCTACCACCGTGAGGTCGACATTATGGGCGGCGGCGAAGTCGGCGAGGGCCTCGACATCGGTGACGGAGACGGGCACGCACTCGGCGAGCTCCGCGATTCCGGCGTTGCCCGGGGCGCAGTAGATGCGCTCCACCTGCGGAGAGCGGGCGAGCGCGGCCACCACCATCACGGTCTTGTTTCTTTCTATAGCCATAGTCGGAGAGGGATTAATGTTTGAAATGACGCATGCCGGTGAAGAGCATCACGATGCCCTTCTCGTCGGCCTTCTTTATGGCGTCCTCGTCGCGGATGCTGCCGCCGGGCTGCACGATGGCCGTTACGCCGTAGCGGGAGGCGAGCTCCACGGTGTCGTCGAAGGGAAGGAAGCCGTCGGAGGCGAGCACGAGCCCCTCGGTGACGCCGGCCTCGCGGGCCTGCTCGAGGGCGATGTGGGCCGAGCCGACACGGTTCATCTGTCCGGCGCCGACACCTACGGTAGCACCGTCCTTCACCACCACGATGGCATTGCTCTTGACGTGCTTCACGATGCGCCAGCCGAAGTTCATGTCGCGGAGCTGGGCCTCGGAGGGCTTGAGGGCCGTGACACACATATCGGGAGCGATTTCAAGGGTCGTGGTGTCGGCCTGCTGGGCAAGGAGGCCGCCGGTGACGCCGACATACTGCATGGCGCCCTCGTCGGAGCGCGACATGTCGACCTCGAGAAGGCGGAGGTTCTTCTTGGAGGCGAGCACCTCGAGGGCCTCGGCGGAGAACGACGGGGCGATGACGATCTCGAGGAAGATGGGCTTGAGGAGACGGGCGGTGGGGGCGTCGAGCTCGCGGTTGAAAGCCACGATGCCGCCGTAGATGCTCACCTTGTCGGCCTCGTAGGCCTTGCGCCAGGCCTCCTCGGCAGTGGCGCCCACGGCAGCCCCGCAGGGATTCATGTGCTTGAGGCCGACGCAGAAGGGGACGTCAAACTCGCGCACGATGGAGAGGGCGGCGTTGGCGTCCTGGATATTGTTGTAGCTGAGCTCCTTGCCTCCGAGCTGGCGGGCGAAAGCCACCGAGTAGGAGACGGGGTTCGGAGCGCGGTAGAAGGCGGCCTTCTGATGGGGGTTCTCGCCGTAGCGGAGCGACTGCACGAGGTCGAAGCTGAGGAATAGCTTCTCGGGAAGGCCGGCGGCGCGGCGCATATAGGCGGCGATGTGGCTGTCGTAGAGGGCGGTGTGGGTGTATGCCTTCGCGGAAAGGCGCAGGCGAGTCTCCGGCAGGGTGTTGCCCGTGGAGCGGATCTCGTCGAGCACACCGGCGTAGTCGGCGGGGTCGCAGACCACAGTGACGTCGCGGAAATTCTTGGCGGCGCTGCGGAGCATCGAGGGGCCGCCTATGTCGATGTTCTCCACGGCATCCTCCATGGTGACGCCCTCGCGGGCGATGGTGGCCTCGAAGGGATAGAGGTTGACGACCACCATGTCGATGGTGGAAATGCCGTTGTCGGCGAGCTCCTGCATGTGTGAAGCGGAGTCGCGGCGGGCCAGAAGGGCGCCGTGCACCTTGGGATGGAGTGTCTTGACGCGACCCTCGCAGATTTCAGGGAAACCGGTGACGTCGCTGATGCCGGTGGGGTTGAGGCCGGCCTCGCGGAGGGCCTTCATGGTGCCGCCGGTGGCGATGATCTCCCAGCCGAGGGCCACGAGGGCTCTGGCGAAGTCGACGACGCCGGTCTTGTCGCTGACACTGACTAATGCTTTCATATTCTGTTATTGCTGTTGTTTTGTTTCACAAATTAATTAATTGCCGGCCATTCCTGACTTCCCTACAGGGCGGAAAGGAGTCGGGCGACGGTGTCGACGTAGAGGCGATGCTCGGTGCGGTGGATCATGGCCTCGAGCTCGTCGATGTCGGAGCCCTCGTAGGGCACGGGGGCCTGGGCTATGATGCGGCCGCCGTCGACGGTGTCGTTGACGTAATGGATGGTCACGCCGTAGACCTTCACGCCGTAGTCGAACGCGTCGCGGATGGCGTGGGCTCCCGGGAATGCCGGGAGGAGGGCCGGGTGGATGTTGATGATGCGTCCGCCGTAAGCCTCGAGAAGTGTGGGGCCGATGATGCGCATGTAGCCGGCGAGACATACGAGGGAGACGCCGCGCTCGCGGAGCATGGCGGCGATCTCGGCCTCAAACGCGGCCTTCGACGCGTAGGAGCGCGGGGAGAAGGCGAAGGTCTCCACGCCGTGCTTCGCGGCACGCTCGCATACATACGCGCCCGGTTTGTCGCAGACCATCAGCGCTATCTCCGCAGGGAGGCGCCCCTCGTCGCAGGCGCCGGCGAGGGCCTCGAAATTGGAGCCGTTGCCGCTGGCGAAGACCGCGATCCTATGCCTCATGGCAAACGGATTTGATGGTGACACCAGAACCCTCGGTGACGTGGCCGATGACAGAAGCCTTCTCGCCGGCCTCCGTGAGGATGCGGATCACCTCGGCGACATCGCCGGGCGACACGGCCATCACGAGGCCGATGCCCATGTTGAAGATATTGAACATCTCGCGGTGGGGCACCTTTCCGTATTTCTCGAGCAGGCGGAAGACAGGGAGGATCTCCCAGGAGCCCTCCTCCACCTCGACGCCCTGGCCAGGCTGGAGGATGCGGGGGATGTTCTCGTCGAAGCCGCCGCCGGTGATGTGGGCGATGCCGTGGACGTCGACCTTGCCGATGACGGCGAGCGCCTGGCGGACGTAGATCCTCGTAGGGGTGAGGAGCACCTCGCCGAGGGTGCGGTCGCCGGTCTCCTCATAGCGGGCGTTGAGGTCGAGGCCCGCGTCGGCCACGATCTTGCGCACGAGGCTGAAGCCGTTGGAGTGTACGCCGGAAGAGGCCACGCCTACGAGCACGTCGCCGACAGCCACCTTCGAGCAGTCGATGAGACGGTCTTTCTCCACGGCGCCGACAGTGAAGCCGGCGATGTCATACTCACCGTCGGCATACATGCCGGGCATCTCGGCGGTCTCGCCGCCGACGAGCGCGCATCCTGCCTGGCGGCAACCCTCGGCTACGCCGGAGACGATTGCCTCCACCACCTCTGGATGGTTCTTGCCTACAGCCACATAGTCGAGGAAGACCAGCGGCTCGGCGCCCTGTGCGAGGACGTCGTTGACACACATGGCCACGGCGTCGATGCCGATGGTGTCGTGGCGGTCGAGGGCGAAAGCGATCTTGAGCTTTGTGCCTACGCCGTCGGTGCCGCTGACGAGCACGGGATGGCGATAGCCGAGCGCGTCGAAGTCGAACATGCCGCCGAAGGCCCCGATGTTGCCCATCGAGCCGTGGCGCTTCGTGGAGGCCACATGCTTCTTGATGCGGCTCACCACTTCATAACCAGCCTCGAGATTGACCCCGGAGGCCTCATAACTTTTTGCCATAATATTCTCTATGGTATTGATGCTGAGTTAAGACTTTTTCTTTCTGAAATATTCCACCGCATTGCGGAAGATGTTCTGGTCGCGGTTGCCGTCGATGTTCCTCATGAGGCCGGGCTGCCAGCGCTCGGAGTGGCCCATCTTGCCGAGGATGCGGCCGTCGGGGGAAATGATGCCCTCGATGGCGGCCACGGAGCCGTTGGGATTGTAGGGCGACTCCATGGTGGCGTTGCCGGAGGGGTCGACATACTGGAATGCGATCTGGCCGTTGGCGCGGAGGGTCTCCACCATCCCGGGCGAGGCGGTGAACTTGCCCTCGCCGTGTGACGCGGCCACCGAATGGAGCTCGCCGGGGAAGAACCCGTCGAGCCACGGGGAGGCGATGGTGCCGACGCGTGTGGTGACGATCTGCGAGATGTGGCGGTTGATGTCGTTGCGGAAGAGCGTGGGGCTCTCGGGAGAGACCTCCCCTATCCTTCCGAACGGAAGGAGACCCGACTTGACGAGGGCCTGGAAGCCGTTGCAGATTCCGAGCACGAGGCCGCCGCGGGCGAGGAGCCGGCGTATGGCGTCGGCCACCTTGTCGCTGCAGAGCACGCTGGCGATGAACTTGCCGCTGCCGTCGGGCTCGTCGCCGGCGGAGAAGCCGCCGGTTTTGCGCTCCACCGTCACCCCCGCGTAGTTGCCGACTTTTGCCCTCATGCCGGAGAGCTCGTTGAATATGGTCGTCTTTCCCGAATTGGGGTTGCCCGCGAGCAAAATCCTGAAATGTCCGTCTCTCATCTGTTAGCTTTCTCTAACTCGGTTCGCAAAAAAATTTCAAATGCGCTTTACCATGATGTTTTTGAGCTG
>USHH01000086.1 GCA_900554345.1 uncultured Bacteroidales bacterium
CCTTGTCGGTGAGGGTGAAGCGGAGGTCATACCAGCCGTTTTCCGAAGGCTCCGTCACATTGGCGAGCGAGCCGCGGTAGAAGTAACCGAAGCCGGGCATGTAGTAGTTCTCCGGAATCTCCTCCACGTCGAGCTTCGTGAAGCTTCCGGTGCCGTAAGGAGCGCACTCCACCTTGATATCGGCCTCATCACAAGTATAGTAACCGCTGTAATCCTTGTAGACCCAGTTGAAATCTCCTGCAGAGAACTCGATCACTCCGTCCTCGGCCTTGTCGAAGCGGTCAGTGATAGTGCCGGAGGTATTCTTGAAGATGAGCATCTGGGGAGTTGGGGTGCATTTGTCATCATTACGCTCGTCGAGCTTGATGGAAGTGATGTTGTAGCCGGGTATTGTCTCGTCGACAAGTACATTGCGGTTGGTGAAAGTTGCTTCCAGAATACCTTTCTCATGACCGTCGGTGGAGTTTTCCACACACCATTGCTCGAGATAGCCGCCGTCATTGCTGTCGAATGCCGTCTTGCCGTCTATCTTCACCACCGTGTGCTCCGTCCATAAGTCGCAGTTGCGCACCTCACCGTATCTACCGATATAGGCTTGGGGGTCAATGAATAATATAGTCGCATCGGGGTATGTGTTGACCTGATTCATGAGCACCAGCACCGGCGAGGAGTTGGCAATCAGCCCGTTGATATGGTCGGAGAAATAACAGAATGCCGCTACACCGGGATATTCCACAATCGGGCCTTCTTCGGGACATTGATATGAGAAGTTGCCGCATTCGGAGTGATTCTGATTGATATATTCCCACCCTTTATCGGTATGGAGGGCAGGCAGCCCGGCAATCTCGGCACGAATGAGGTCGCTGTCCCCATCTTCCCACGTGAAAATTCTTTCGGTCTGCACATTGTTGACCCTGATTGGCGTTTTCAAGTCGAATGCCTCTGTGGGCTGCTGGGTCCAGTAGACTTCCGGTGTGGCCTTCTCTGTGTATTTACCACCCCCGCCACACTGCACGTCATCAAGCCAGAGTAATCCGGAGACACTCGCATGATATTTAGGGTCGCCATATTCATCACAGAGGGGAGTATGGCTGAACCCGGATACGTCATACTTTACGAAGTCCTGGATATAGTTGTTCACCGTCTTGCTCTCCGCGCCGGCCATATCGGTAGTGGAGATTTGAATCTCTTCGTTTCTGTCCTCAATCACATACTGGAATACATAATGATACTTGTCGGAAAGCTTGTTGGAGAGGAATGTCGTCTCTTCGCCCACCGGCGTGAAATCGGCCACCGCCATTCCGCTCATCAGAGGCTCGCACCCTTCACGGAAAAGGATATAGCTCAGATAAGAAAAGTCGATAGTGGCATTTGATTCGTCAATCTCAAGCCATGGATCCTGGTCGAGATATGTCCCCATAGGAAGCAACGCCTCCATTCCGTCTCTTAGCAGCGGCTCAATTACCGTCTTCTCCGTAAGCTCGTCGGTAAAGAATTCCACTTCCGTGTCGCTCTCCACAACTACATTTTCGTGAACGATATTGCCCCAGCCCTCCATTCCTTCCGTGCTGCTCCAATATTGGGTAAATACGTCGTAGGTTCCGGCCGGTATCTGGAAGTAGTAGATTTCGGTCTCTCCGCTGTCAAACCAGGTACCCATCTTTGATTCCATAAAGAACCCCGGACGGTAGATGGCGAAATAGGGCATATCTTGCCCTCTGAAGATGCATTTCACGGTGTATAGGGTCTCGTTTTCCTTCTGCATGGCCGCAACGCTGTTGTCGCGTTTCGCGTTCCCGCGCATTCTCTCGCGCATGGCTTCCCGCTCCTGCGGGTCGGTGATGTCGTCGGTGGAGAAGTGGAAGTTCTTCATCTTCGACGGGTCGATCACCATGTCTTTCGTCAGCCGGTCGCCTTGCGGGGCGAACGCCCTGGCATGTTTTTTCTGTGGCGCTCCGGCTGTCGCCGTGAGGGCGAGCAGCAGCAGAATGGAGCACAGAATGTAGTTGAGTCTTGTCATAACATCTGGTTTTAGGGTTAAAAATTCGGTGGCAAATTTACGGTCTATAGCCAGAGAATGCAACTTTCTGCCGTCTACTGAGTGTCTACTGTAGGTAAATATGCGGCGAATCAGTTTATTTTGCTTAAATTTGCAACCGATAAGCTTGTCTCTGAGCGCTCGGCTGGTCTGTAGGGACATGCCTCCGGCATGTTTCAATGCCAACCGAGTCCGCAATCTCCATGACCGGAAAATCATGTCGTGACCCGGAGGCGAGTAATAATACCAATGGACAGTGGGGAAACATGCCAAAGGCATGTCCCTGCAAGCCCGTGAAACAAATTATCAATATGCGTACGTTTATATTCGGCATACTTCTTGTGATGGCTGTCGCGATTCCGTTTTCGGGTTGCGACAGGCAGCATTGTCTCTCCCCGGAGCGTTGGGTAGCTGCCGGTGGTGAATTCGATTCACTCACCTTGAAACTCGAGCGTCAGTTTAACGACTACGCCCCCTATGATTCCATCGGGATGTCGATCGCGGGAATGGAGCGCCTTGCATCGGCAGTGCGAGACTCTATCCTGAGAACACTCATGACGGAGCGATTCCTTTATTGGAAGGCCCGATACCTATGGAGACTCGAATACACCGACTCTTCGTTGACACTGGCCCGGGAGGCCCTGGCCCTCAATGACTCCTCCAGACATCGATATGACCGTCTGCGAATCCTCTCACTAATCTACATACTGAGCGATACCGTAGACGGCGCCACACAATACCGCCATTATGAAGAGGGGATGGAATATGCCCGCAAGGTGGGTGACAGATTTTTCGAGGCCCACTCCGCGACCAATCTCGGCAATCTCCTTGGTTCTATAGGTGCCTATGAGCAGGCCCTGCACTATTTCAGGGTGTCTGATTCGCTCAACGAGATGGTAGGCTACAGGAAGCTGCCTGTGAAAAACCGTATCAACGTGGCACGTGTGCTGGAGGGTATGGGGCATCAGGAGAGGTCTGCCAGAATCCTGAGATCACTGATGGGGCATCCTGCGCTGAGAGGCGACACTTTCGTGATGAACCTGCTTCCCAGAAACCTTTACCAAATCGAGGCCGAAAGCGTGAAATATCTTCATCAGGCATATGACGAGATAAAGGACAATCCCCGCTTCCGCTTTGTCAGAGGCCTTTATCTTGCCCAGCTCGCCAATCACTGCTACCGTGCCGGAAAGTATGACTCCTGCGTCCATTATGCCCGAAAGTCTGTCGATGATCTTCCTTATATACGTGAATACGACCACAAGGCGCTGATATGGTTCAACATGTCGCTTGCTTTGCTTGTCGAGGGAAAACTCGACAGCGCCTACGAATGCAGGGTGAGATATGAGATGTATGTGGATTCCGCACAGATGCAGAGGCGCGGGTCGGAGGTGTTGCGTCTCAGCGCCCTGCATGAGCTGGGGGCGAGGGAGGAGGCCTACAAAGCTTCCACTTTCCGGCGGAATATGGTCACGGCTTTCATCGCGTTGCTGGTGGTGGCGGCAGGCATCGTCGTGGTGCTGTGGCAGAACCGGCGGCATCTGCGGCAGAAGGTCAAGGCGATGCAGAGCGAGCTGGAGCTCGAGAAGGCCAAGAGGAAGATGGCCGCCACGGCCCTCAGCATGGAGGAGAAGGACAGGGTGCTCGGCTCCATCAGGACGGAGCTCTCCGAGATGCGCCATGAAGGAGACATAAAGGAGGGTGGCGCCAGGCGGCTCGAGTCCACCATCCGCAGCCATCTGCTGGAGCACGACAACGACGAGGCCTTCCAGCAAATGTTTGATGTAGTGAATCCCGGCTTCACCGAGCGGCTCCGCGCCCGCTGCCCCGACCTCGCCGACAGCTACGTGAAGCTCGCATGCTATATGCTGATGGAGCTCGACAGCAAGAAGATCGCCCGGCTCATGATGATCAAGCTCGACTCCGTGCGCCAGGCCAAATGGCGGCTGCGCCAGCGCCTCGATATCCCCGAAGGCCATACCCTCGAGTCTTTCCTCCGCCACCTCAACAGCCCTGAATTATAGAGATATAAATCGGGAGCCGCGAAACGTTTCGCGGCTCCTGACTGAAGGTTGCCGGCCAGGCCGGCAATGCGTATGCAGCGGGATTATCTCACGCCTACCTTGCAGACTCCCGAAGTGTTGTCGGGCAGACGCCAGCCAACCACATATATCCCGGGACAAAGGGCCGACTGTCGGTCGCAGCGTGAGCCGGAGAGGGAATATATCTCCAGCACTGCGTCAGGGTCGGATGCGGTTATGTGCCCGTCTCGTGTTGCGAAAACGCGCAGGTCGCCGGTCTTCACCTCGGCCACTCCCACCACGCCGGTCTGGGCATACTCGTTGAAGCGCGTCGCGCCGGCGTTGAGCACGTAATTGTCGGCCAGGTCATCCGCATTAACCTTATGGATGAAAGCCACCACCTCGCAGTCGGCGAGCTTCCAGTCATCCCCGGGCCTAATCCCGTCGAACGACACGTCGAAAGCGCCGTCGGCGTCGATCAGGAGCCTGTCGCCGTTGTCGCCGGCATTGAAGCAGTGTCTGATCACTCCCCTGTGGCGGAAACGCTCGAGGAGGTCGTCGGGAGCATCTTCCGGTATGTTGTCGAGACCGGCCTGGGAATAGATGCCGGTGGCCGGTATGTCGTCTTCCAGCAGGTAGGCCGTCACATAGAGATCGTCGCGGTATGAGAGCGCCGCCTTGCTGATGCTGCCGTAGACCCGGCAGGTGGCCATGTCGGGCGTTATCTCAGAGTCTACCAGCACTTTCGCGAGCGCCGGCTGCCGCATGGCCTCCGCCATGAGGCTCTCGTAGTGCCCGGTATTGGCCTGGTTCTCGGCCCCTACCACCGGGGTGTCGCGCCCCTCCATCACCCGGCGGTCGTACATGACCGCCGGATTGTATGATCCTCCGTCGCCGAAGAGATAGAGCAGCGACTCGTCGCAGGGCTTGGTCAGGATATCCTCTACGAAGCCGGCGTGATGCGACACATACACATGCGGCAGCCCGTATGCCTCCAGCGCGCTGTCGAGATAATAGAACATGAAGGGGCAGTTGGTGCACCTCAGGCCGGTGAACTCCTCCACGAGCGGCACGCGGTAGAACACATCCGACGATACATAGAGAGACACGCGGCACCCCATGCTGTCTTTCGCGTCCTGCCCGTCGATCTCCGTGACCTTCACGTAAAGGTCTTCAGCGGCCCCTTCGGCCGAAGGGGAGCGCAGCCGCGCCGCTACGGCAGCGGTAGGGCGCGAGCGGTTGCGGAAACTCCACAGTGCCGCTTCCCGTGAGGTTGCCCTCCGCGTCGTAGCCCGAATATGTCAGGCTGCCGACGGGAGCGGCCCCCTGGTTATGTATGTAGAGCGTGCAGTCGAAATCCGAGTCGGGCGCCACAGCCAGCGGCTCTCCGAAAGGCGCCGCGATGGCATGGCCGCTGAAGACGTCGTCGTCGCCGTCGATGATGGCCTCTATCATCAGCGCGCCGCGCGAGCTCTCCTCGCTCCATCCCTTGCGGCCGGGATTGATGTAGCATACGTCACGCACGTGTCCGTCGCCGTATGCCGCGATGGGATACGGTTCCCCCTGCGTCTCGTAGACCTGATAGCCTACGTAGACCGGGACGTCTCCTATCTCCACGGGCTCGTCGAAATACACCTCGTTCCATCCAGCGACGAAATTCGCCGTCTTGCTCACGGCCTCGCCGTCGAGGGCTCCGGTGTAGGCCTTCACGCAGGAGAAGCCCTTGCTCTTCTGCCTATAGTCGGCGCGGAGGTAGCATCTCACACCCAGAATGCCGCGTCCCTTGAGGGATGCGGCGAGAGGGTCGGTCGCAGGGTCTATGCGTATCGCCGCCTCCATGAAGGCGTTGGCGCCGCTTCCTATCGCGGTCAGCTCCTCCGGCGCGCAGTCTTTCGGGCAGAATCCGTAATAGCCCGGCCCGGCGCCCATGGCGGGCGCGCATAGCGCCCACATGAGCGTCAATGATGTCAAAAGCCTGTTCATAGGGCCTCTCATCTTATCGCAACCTTGCATGAACCGACTCCATCGGCGCCGGAGATCCTCACGAGGTAGATGCCGCTGTCCAGTCCGCGCCCTGAGACGCGTGTGCCTGCCAGTGTGTAGACCTCGATGCTGTGGCCCGGCGCGGCCTCGATGTCATGGCCGTTGACCGTGAACGTGGCGACTGACTGCCGGATGCTCCCGATGCCGCTTCCCGTCACCGGAGTCTCACATGAGTTTATCACCTGCATGTGGCCGTATCTCTCGCCCGAGCGGTTGAGGAACGCGAGCACACGCATGTCGTCTCTTTTCCATTCGGGCTCCAGCTCACACGTGAATTTCTTCGTGTAGGCGCCGTCGCCGTCAAGCATGTCGCCATACATCTCGGTGAGGCTCAGGCGTATGACGTCCTCGTGAGTGTAGACCCCCTTGTAGCGGTCGGTCACCTCCGGGTCGTCGGGGAATTCCTGACTCGTCGATTCTATCCCGTCTTCCACGAGATATACCGTCAGCCGGAGGGGTTCATCCTCCGGCATGATTCCGGGTTCTACGTAGCCAGTGACCTCGATGCCGCATATGTCGCCCTCCACGTCGGCCTTGGCCTCGACGGTTGCGAAAGTGGGCACGTCGAGCGCCGCAGTGTAGAACGGCTCCACGTAGTCGGGATAGATGAAGTTGTAGGCAACGCTGTAGGTGTTGCTGCGCGACAGAGGATTACGCGGCAGGTAGGAACGGTCGACGGAGAATGCGGGGATGGAGACCCGGCTCTTGTCGCCGTCGGCGAAATCCACCAGAAACTGTATGTCCTCGTTGTCGACGTCGGCGTCAAACTCATGATAGATCATGAACTGGTCGGAACAATGATGGGCGATCACCGACATGCTTTCCCTCAGCGACTCGATGCCGGGAAGGAATATGTCGTCGGTGTAGACCGGCGAGCGATAGTCGGATTCGCTGACCCAGCGCTCCACGAGCGGCCTGCGTGTGTATCGGGCAGCCACTTCGGCCGGCACTCCTATGAGGTCGCGCTCCAGCGCCACAGGATTCTCCACGTCCTTGCCGTTGACCTTGCTGATCCATATCCGGTGGGTGCCTGTGCCCAAGGCCTGGATGCCGCCCGACACGTCACGCGTCTCGCCTGCGGCGATCGGACTGCTGAAATCAATCGTCTGCGACCATAGTCCCTCTCCCATCGAAGAGGTAAGCTCTATGCTCTGCAGCTCGTTGAAGCCGTCGTTTCTGACCACAAGCCATGCGTCGCCGGGATATTCCATCGGCTGTATCACATTGGTGCGCAGGTCGCTGAGCGCCGCCTTGTCGTTGTAGCCGCTGCCGGAGGCCTCCACGATGCCGAGCACCATCAGCACCATGGAGTTGTCGGTCACGTCGATCCAGTTGATGTTGCCGTCGGGGTCGGTGTCGGCGGTGTTGCCCATGAACTGGCTGCCTTCAGGCAGTGTGTAGCCCCATGTCCCGGTGCCCAGCCATGAGCCGGGCTCCCATTCCACCTTGCCGCCGATATAGAGGTCCCTGTCGGCAGTGATGGAGTAGGGGGTGTCGAAGTCGATGTCGTTCCATCCGAATCCTACCTGTGCGCTTCCGCTTGCCAGATTCTCGCCGTCAAGCTCCTCGCGCACGAAAACCTCCATTTCCGGGGTCTTCTCCTCCTCTCCCATGCTCCAGCCGACACATACGCCCGTAAGCGATGCCCCGCCGTAGTTGGCGAATTTCGACGCCTCCATGCGTACCACGAAATACAGCGTGCCTCCCTCTTCGGAGGCGTTATTGAAGCCTGTGTAGGGATACACCGTCTCCTGCGGGTTGACATACCCCACATACATCTGATTCTGAGCCGATGCCTCCGACGCCGGGGTGAGTAAGCCGGCGAAGAGGGCCAGAAGCCCGATCAGGCCTGACGATTTGCAGTTGGAAAATCTATTCATATAATCGGTATTAAGTATTGATGATTTGCAAAATTGGCAATTTATTTCCATAGCGACAAATATTCTGGTGATTATTTCCGGGAAAATTCGACATTAGACGGCGAATTTCAAAAATTTTATATACTTTTGCCGATTATATCCGATGCGCGGCGATTCCGCATCGCGGCTCATAATCATAAACCCAACCCATGGAAACCGATAATACTCTCCTCCGGCTGATCTCCGACGGCGTCGACAAAGCGAAAGAAGGCGCCGCGCGCGAGGTCTACGATGCCGTGCATGCATCCGCATCCTCTATCCCTCCGCGAAGCCATTATGCCTTCGGATGGATCATCTACTACACCCTCCATCAGGCCGCCGCCTCCGAAATCCAGCTGCGGAAGAAGCTTCTCGCGGAATATCTCGCACTCTCCACGCCGCGACCCCACAAGCTCCACTCGATGATACTCCTGGAGGCCATGCGTCTCTACGACGATGCCGGAAACGCCGGTTTCTGCGCCAGCGAAGGCCGGCGTCAGAAGCCGCCGGCCTTC
>USHH01000087.1 GCA_900554345.1 uncultured Bacteroidales bacterium
ACGTTTTTCAAAACGTCTGCCCGGCTTGAATCCAGCGCAGCATCAGCGGGTGTAGAGGAAACGCTTGATCGACCGCTTGGGAGTCTTCTCAAACTCGTTGGGCATGAGTATGATCTTCGCGAGACGCTCGTAGGGAGCCACGAGCTTGTTGAGCTCCTTGCGCACATTCTCCATCGCGGAGTCGAGGTCGGCACCCGTGATGCCGAGCCGGTCGGCCGCCTCATAGTCGGGATAGACGAGCCCCACGAGGCGACCGTCGCGCTCCACCACGAGACTCTCCGCCACGAAGGGCATGTTGTTGAGCTTCGCCTCGATCTCCTCCGGATAGATGTTCTGGCCTGATCCGGAGAGGATCATCGTCTTGGAGCGTCCGCGCAGGAAGAGCACGCCGTCGGCGTCGAGGGTGCCCATGTCGCCGGTGGAGAGCCATCCGTCGGACGACAGCACCCTCTCCGTGGCCTCGGGATTCTTAAAGTATCCCTTCATCACGTTGACGCCCCTGACGCAGATCTCGCCCGGCACGTTGGCCGGATCGGAGCTCTCGATGCGCGCCTCCATGATCGGAAGCACCTTGCCCGAGGAGCCGGGCACGAACTTCCGCCAGGGGGAATAGGAGATGAGCGGCCCGCACTCCGTCATGCCGTAGCCGACGGTAAAGGGAAACTTTATCCTGTAGAGGAATTCCTCCACCTCGTGATTGAGCGGGGCGCCCCCCACTATCACCTCCTCGAAATTGCCGCCGAAAGCGTCGATGAGCTTCTTGCGGATCTTGGAGTAGATGAGCGAGTCGAGAAACGGCACGGCAAGGGTCCAGCGCATGGTGCCCTTGGAGATCATCGGGAGGATCTGGTTCTTGTAGATCTTCTCGAGAATCAGCGGGACGCAGACCACAAGGTTGGGTCTCACCTCGGAGAGCGCCTTGAGGAGCACACGCGGCGAGGGAGTCTTGCACAGGAGCGTGATATGCGAGCCTACGGCCAGCGGCGTGAGCATGTCGAAAGCGCACCCGTAGGCATGGGCCAGCGGCAGGAAGGCAAGGGCACGCGAGCTCCGGAAATGGAGCACCGTATGGCGCCCGAAGCAGACATTACCGGCGAGGTTCTCGCCCGTGAGCATCACTCCCTTCGAGAATCCGGTGGTGCCTGAGGTGTAGTTGATCTCGGCGAGCTCCGAATTGTCGCGATCCGGATAGGAGAGGTCTGACGCCTCGTAGCCGTTGGGATAACGGCGGTTGAAGCGTCGCTTGAGCAGACGCATGTCGCGCTGCATCTCCACGCCAGCGGCCTCGAAGAGCACCTCCTTCGACTCCAGACTCACCACGCCCTTCACCTTAAGGAGGGCCGAAGGCTCGATATGCTCCCACACTCCCTCTGAGGCAAAGAGGAGCACCGCCTCCGAATGGTTGACGATATGGGTGATGTCGACCGGATTGAAGTCGGAAAGGATAGGCACGATCACCGCTCCATAGGTGATGGTGGCCATGAAGACCTTGACCCAGGCGGCGGAGTCCCTGCCGCAGAGGGCGATCTTGTCGCCCGCTCGGATGCCGATCGACCGGTAGAGGAGATGGATCCGCGCTATGTCGCGTGCCAGGTCGCCATAAGTCAGGGTCTCGCCGGTGGTGTATTCCGTAAGGGCCGGGAGGTCCCAGTTCTCTATGAAGCTGCGCTCGTAGATTTTGATAAGGTTCTCGATCTTGATCATGAGGAAGGGGAAATGGGTGATACGGTCAGAGGGCGAGGGTGTAGATCTCGCGCCAGTCGGCCGGCGAGAGGGCGACGTAAGAGCCGAGAGTCTCGCCGAAATTCTTCTTCAGGGAGTCGACGAGGGCATCGACATCGGGCTTCGTGCCGATGAGCTCCGTGAGGGAGGTGGAGAGACCGAGGTCATGGTAGAAATCGCGCAGCATGGCGATGCCTTCGGCGATGACCTCGTCGGTGGTGTGGCCGGTGGGGTCTACCGACATCACGTTGATGGCGAAGCGCCATATCTTGTCGGGATTGCGGCGCGACACCACCTCCATCCATGCCGGGGCGAGACATGCGAGGCCCGCGCCGTGAGGCACGTCGTAGAGGGCCGACACCTCATGCTCGAGCTTATGGGTGGCCCAGTCTTCCACCTTTCCTACGCCGCAGAGGCCGTTGTGGGCGAGCGTCGAGGCCCACATCACGTCGGCACGCGCGTCGTAGTTGTCGGGCTGCATGCGGAGAGTGAGCGCCTGGTCGAGCACATCGCGCATTATGGCTTCGGAATAGGCGTCGACGAGCTGGGTGCCGACAGTGGGAGAGAAATAGCGCTCGAAGATATGGCAGAGCATATCGACGATGCCGTAGGCTGTCTGCTCCCAGGGAAGCGTGAACGTCAGCTCCGGGTTCATCACCGCGAAACGCGGACGCAGCAGGGCCGGATAGCGGGCCCCGAGCTTCTGATGCGTGGCCATGCGTGTAATCACGGAGTTGCCGCTTCCCTCGCTTCCGGCAGCAGGGATGGTGAGCACGACGCCGACGGGCAGAGCGGCCATAGGCTGCTCCTGCCGGAGTAGAAGTCCCAGAAATCGCCCGGATAGACGGCTCCGAGGGCTATCGCCTTGGCGGTGTCGATGACGGATCCGCCGCCGACAGCGAGGATGAATGTGACGGCTTCCCTTACGGCAAGCGCCACGCCCTCATATACCTTGTCGTCGGTGGGGTTGGGCTTCACGCCGGAGAGCGTGACCCACTGGAGGCCGGCGCCGCGCAGGGAATCCTCCACGCGGCCGATGAGACCGCTGCGCACGGCCGAGCCGCCACCATACACTATCAGCACCTTGCCGGCGCCATGACGCGCCGCGAGGGCTCCCACCTGCGACTCTGTGTCACGGCCGAACACAAACTCCGTGGGAGAGCAGAATATGAAATTGTCCATATATTCGTAGAGATATTTCGGGTTATATAATATATATAACACATCCGGAGGGCGTCTGCGACTCCGGATGTGCAAAAAAAATCATATCCGACAAGGGGGAATCCCGGGATAAAGATGGCTCCGGAGCGTCTCAGGCCTTGAAGGCGGCGCTGACCGCAGCGGCGATCTGCTTCATCTTTTCCGGGTCGGGATCGGAGATCTTATGGCTGAAGTCCATG
The DNA here is from genome assembly GCA_900554345.1 of uncultured Bacteroidales bacterium. Taxonomy (GTDB): domain Bacteria; phylum Bacteroidota; class Bacteroidia; order Bacteroidales; family Muribaculaceae; genus Lepagella. The sequence goes on from USHH01000087.1 coordinate 3,123, forward strand.
TCGCCCTCGTTGCGCAGGGGCACAAGATGGATGTGGGCGTGAGGCACCTCGAGGCCGAGCACGGCCATTCCCACCTTGCGGCAGGGGATGGCCTCCCTGATGGCCTCGGCCACCTTCTTGGCGAAGACCGTCATGGCGGCGAGCTCCTCGTCGTCGAGATCGAAGATATAGTCGACCTCCTTGCGGGGCACGACGAGGGTGTGGCCCCAGTTGACGGGGTTGATGTCGAGGAAGGCGAAGAAACGGTCGTCTTCCGCCACCTTGTAGCAGGGGATGTCGCCTGCCATTATCTTAGAAAATACTGTCATCTTTTCTAAAGGGTTAAGAGTGAAGAGTCAAGAGTCAAGAGTCAAGAGTCAAGAGTCAGGATCCATCAGATCTGGATGTCGATGATCTCGAAGCGGAGGATGCCGACGGGAGCCTTCACCTCCACCTTGTCGCCTTTGTGGTGGCCGAGAAGGCCCTGGGCGATGGGCGTGGTGGAAGAGATCTTGTGCTCGCGGAGGTTGGCCTCGTTTTCCGTCACGATGGTGTAGGTCATCGTCATCCCGTTGTCGAGATTCCTGATGGTGACCTTATTGAGAATCTGCACCTCCTCGGTGTTGAGATTGCTGTCGTCGATGATACGGGCGGAGGCGATGATCTCCTTCAGCTTCGCGATCTTCATCTCGAGCATGCCCTGAGCCTCCTTCGCGGCGTCGTATTCGGCGTTTTCCGAAAGGTCTCCCTTGTCGCGGGCCTCGGCGATGGCATGCTTGATGGCGGGGCGCTGGGCCTCGAGCGCGTCAAGCTCCTTCATTTTCTTGTCGTAGCCCTCTTTGGTGAGATATGTTGCCATGATAACCGGTGTTTTGATAGTTTGTTTCTATGATTAATTATAGTATAAAAAAGGAAGGAATCCTTTCAAGCGGAACGTGCCGGCCCGGAAGCCGGATTTCCGTCAGGAAAAAATCCTTCATGGCGCGGACGGCGCCCTCTTCTTTATTAACGCCGCAAAGATAGCACTTTTTTCAATGACCTGCAAATTTATTTCCAAATCGCCCCGCTCATATTTTCTAATTATAAGTATTTTGCTTACTTTTGCATCAGATAACCGCAGGCCCACGGGCGCCGACAGGCTCCCCGACGCCTCATAACATCATCATCATCAATGACTATCAACCAACTGCAAGACGAGATAATCGAGGAATTCGACGGGCTTACCGACTGGATGGACCGCTACGCCTACATCATAGACCTCGGCAACTCCCTGCCGGCGCTGCCCGAAGAGAAGAAAACCCCCGGCAACCTCATCGAGGGATGCCAGAGCCGCGTATGGATCACAGCCGAGCGCAACGACGACGGCACCCTCCATTTCCTCGCCGACTCCGACGCCCTGATAGTGAAGGGCATCGTGGCCCTGCTGCTGAGGGTGCTCAACGACCATACCCCCGACGAGATCCTCGGCGCCAACCTCTACTTCATCGACAGGATCGGCCTTCACGAGCACCTCTCCCCCACCCGAAGCAACGGCCTCGTGGCCATGGTGAAGCAGATCGACAACTACGCCCGGGCCTTCAAGATGCTCGACGAGAAGGGCAACCAACCGGAAATCAATTGAACCAATAACCTTATAACACCCATTCCATGTTTAAAAACCATCCCAAGGGGCTAATCCCCGCCGCCTTGAGCAATATGGGAGAACGCTTCGGCTACTACATCATGAACGCCGTGCTCGTGCTCTTCCTCTGCTCGAAATTCGGCCTCAAGGAGGAAACCTCGACCATCATCTATTCCTGTTTCTACGCCGGCATCTACATCCTCAGCCTCGTGGGAGGCGTGATCGCCGACCGCACCCAGAACTACAAGGGCACGATCATCTCCGGCCTGATCGTCATGACATTCGGCTACGTGATGCTCGCCATCCCGATCCTCGCCACCCCCGAGAACACCGCCTGGCTGCTGACGCTAACCTGCGTCGCCCTATTCCTGATAGCCTTCGGAAACGGCCTCTTCAAGGGCAACCTCCAGGCCATCGTGGGCCAGCTCTACGACAATCCGCGCTATGCCTCGCAGCGTGACTCCGGATTCCAGATCTTCTACGTCTTCATCAATGTCGGCGGCGTGATCGCGCCCTTTGTGGCCCCGATGCTCCGCAGCTGGTGGCTCAACACCAACGACATGACCTACAACGCGGCGTTCCCCGCAATGGCCCACCAGTATCTCAGCGTGGCCGACTCCATGACCGAGGAGACGATGAACAACTTCTACACGCTCGCCACCGAGGTAGGCGCCCCCAACGCAGCCGACCTCCAGGAATTCTGCACACAGTATCTCGACGTCTTCAACACGGGCATCCACTACAGCTTCATAGCATCCGTCTTCGCGATGCTCATCTCCCTCTTCATCTTCTTCTACACCAAGAAGGGTCTTCCCTCCCCCGCCAAGAAGGCGGCCGTGGAGACCGCAGACTACACTCCGGAGGAGAAGGCACGCATGGCCAAGGAGATCAAGCAGCGCATGGGCGCCCTCTTCGCTGTGCTCGGCATCGCCATCTTCTTCTGGTTCTCGTTCCATCAGAACGGCACCTCCATGTCGCTCTTCGCCCGCGACTTCGTAGACACGTCTTCGATCGCTCCCGAGATCTGGCAGGCCGTCAACCCCTTCTTCGTGATCGTGCTGACGCCATTCGTGATGATGATGTTCTCGGCGCTCACACGCCGCGGCAAGGAGATCTCCACTCCGCGTAAGATCGCCATAGGCATGGGTCTGGCCGGCATCGCCTACCTCTTCATGACAATCTACTCGGTGTGCATGCACTATCCTTCGGGCACAGACTTCCGCGAGCTGGCTGTGGCCACACGCGAGGCAATGCTCTCCGGGCCATGGGTGCTCATCCTCTACTACTTCTTCATGACAGTGGCCGAGCTCTTCATCTCGCCTCTGGGCCTCTCCTTCGTGTCGAAGGTGGCTCCCAAGCACATGCAGGGTCTCTGCCAGGGCCTCTGGCTCGGCGCCACCGCCGTGGGCAACCTGATGCTCTGGATCGGCCCGCTGATCTACAACGCCGCTCCCATCTGGGTGGCATGGTCGGTGTTCCTCGCCGTGTGTCTCATCTCGATGGGTGTGATGTTCGGCATGGTGAAATGGCTCGAAAGAGTGACGAAATAATATCCCGTCAATCATACACCGGGGAGGCCTCCACACGGAGACCTCCCCTCTTTTTACAGTCGCGGGCGCCACAGAAGCAAGATTTTTATTAAAATATTTTAAAATATTGGGAAAAAGTCGTAAGTTTGCACCGTTTTTTGTTATAGAGTGTTAACTAAGCATAGAAACACTATTATTTTCAGAATCTCCGATATGGAATCCACGGATTCTCACAAAAAGAAAATTCCGGCACTGCATCCGCTGCGTGCGATGGCCACGGGCGCCGCGATAGCGGCAGTCATGACAGCCGCGGTGTCGTGTGGCCAGAGCCAGCACCGGGACGAAGCCGGAGAGCAGGAGGCCATACAGGAAGAATATCATGCCGACAACGACATAGCCATGACCATACGGAGCCTTGCCGACGCGCTGCGCGTGGGCGAGGAACTCGACTCGACGGAATATGACTACGAGGGTGTGCTCACCGACGGGCAGGGACGTCCGCTCTACACCGACGTGCAGGGTGCGCCCGGCATCTGGCAGGTGGATGTGGTCGACAGCCGCACCGCCATGGGGCGCAACATCTATCTGGGCGACCTTCTTCCGGGGGCGCTCGAGGAGTATCTGGCCAAAAGCCTCGGCCGCCCCCTCGCCGACCGCCATGAGGTGGAGGAGGAAGACGTGACCTCCGACAACGAGACCTCGGCGGCGGAATACGTATTCGACTGGGGCCGGATGCGCGTGGAGACACGCGCCGGGATAGCCCCCAACGGCCTGGAGGGGCCCCTCATCAACATCATCATCACTTCAAAGGATTCCTGAAGACATAGAGCCTCGTGGGCTCGAAGCGCGGGAGAGCCGTGAGCTGCACCTGGGCAGCCCTGTCGGCCAGCGTCTCGTCGCCGCCACCCACGGTGACGCCTGCCGCGTTCAGCTCGGCGAGCACGGCCTCGAGGGCCTTCTCCGGGGTGTTGTTGTCTTGCGATAGATGGCAGAGGAAGATATGACGCAGCGCGGGATTGATGATCTCGCGCAGGAAACGCGCCGTGTCGACATTGTCCATGTGTCCGTTGCCGGCGCGGATACGTGCCTTCAGGTATTCGGGATATCGCCCGAGGCGCAGCATGTCGGAGTCATAGTTGGCCTCCACCACGAGCCAGTTGGCGCCGCTCATGTAATGTCGGGCACGCTCCGTCACCGAACCGAGGTCGGTGGCTATCACAAACCTCGCCCCCCCGGTCTCCAGCGAGAACCCCATATTGTCGGAGCCGTCGTGGCTCACCTCGAAGGCCGTGACCTCGAAGCCGGCGAGACGGAAGGGAATCTCCTTGAAAATCGGCATGTGATACTCCTTCAGGCGCCGCGATATGTTGTGGCGCCGCATGATGCCGTTGATCACGCGGTTGGTGCAGAAGAGCTTGAGGTTTCGGTTGTTGCGAAGCAGAGTATAGACATACCTGACATGGTCGGAATGGTCGTGGGTGAGCAGGATCCCCTTCACGTCGGCCATCGACACGCCGCAGGCTTTCAGACGCGCCTCGATGACGTCGGCGCGCACGCCTGCATCAATGATGAGGCCTCCCTGCTCCGTAGCCACGTAGCAGCTGTTGCCGCTGGAGCCGGAGCCGAAGCTCATATACCTCACCACCGGAGCGCCGGTATCGGAGCCGGCCGAAGGAGCCGGAGCTTCCGGGCGCGGCATGACGGGAGCCGCGGGCGCGGCACTGATAAACTCGAAATCGCCCAGGCCCTCCTCCCCGGGCACATCGAAGCCCGGCGCCGGAGCGTCGTCAAACTCCTCGAAGGGAAGGGAGGCAAGGTCGGTGTAATTCTTTTTCTTACTCATTTCGCGCGGTGAATCAGGAATATGGCCGGGCGCTTGGTGTAGTCGTAGACGGCACGCCTCCAGTCGGCTACCGACATGGTGATGATCGACTCCCGCCCGGAATCTGTGACGTCGCATGCCACACACACCATCGTGTCGCCCTTGAGAGCCGATGTGAGCGTCTGCATCATGCGGTTGTTTCTATAAGGAGTCTCTATGAAGATATGTGTCGAGCCGTCGCGCTGCGAACGCGACTCGAGCTCGCGGAGGGCCCTGGCCCTGGCTGCGTCGTCGACGGGGAGATAGCCGTGGAAGGTGAAACTCTGGCCATTGAAGCCGGAGCCCATGAGAGCCATGATGATGCTCGAGGGGCCCACGAGGGGAGTCACCCTCAGGCCGTCGCGATGCGCGATGGCCACGGCGAGCG
>USHH01000088.1 GCA_900554345.1 uncultured Bacteroidales bacterium
GAGGCTGCCGTTGTTGGTATACCAGTCGGCGATGTTTGGCTGCCTCCCGGCGAAGCCGATGGTTAGGAAGCCCTTCTCGTTGAAGTTCTCCTTGCCGTCAAACATCGAGTGCATCACCGAGGTCAGCGCGTTGCGCACCTGGCCGTTGCTGAGCCCGGCGGGAAGCTTCTCATACCAGGCCATCAGCGCCAGCGGCTGCATGGTGGCCATGCGGTAGGGGATGGAGCGGCCGAAGACTGGGAACGTGCCCTCCGGAGAGATGAGGCGCTCGAGCACGATGCTGAACTTCTGCGTGCGCTTCAGCGCACGGTCGTAGTATTTCGGATAGTGGATGCGGGTGTAGCGTCCGGCGTCCTTCATCGCCTGGAGCGTCTCCAGATACATTGGGTGGAAGACGTAGCTGCTGTAGTAGTCGAACGAGAATTCCGGGCCGTCGGCATACCAGCCGTCGCCGGTGTACCACTCCTCGGTCTTGCGGATCGCGGAGTTGACGCGGTATTCGTCACACTCGGCGCCTGCCTTGGCCAGCAGGCTCTCGATGGTGGAGGAGAAGAGGAGCCAGTTGGTGTAGGGCGGGTCTACGCGGCGCAACTGCGTGAACTCCTCGACATATCTCTTTTTTGTATCGTCGTCGAGGGGCACCCAGAGGGCGTCGTAGGCGCGCAGGAAGCTCTCGGCCACGTATGCCGCGTCGACGAGCGCCTGACCGTGGCCTCGCCAGAGAAGGTAGTCGGGGTTCTCAGGGTCGACGGCGTTGGCGTAGCTCTTGAGCGCCATCTCGCGAAGCTCCTTGCGGAGCTTGCCCTCCTCTGTGTCGTCGTCGGGCAGCGACAGCCAGGGGGCGATGCCGGCCATCAGGCGGCCGAACGTCTCCATATATGTCACTCCCTTGTCGCGGCCGTCCCAGTTGGGGCTCACCTCCACGAGCATGTTCTCCTTCAGCTTTCCCTGCGACATGTTGGAGAGCACCGGGTAGGCGATCTGATAGGCCAGGTCGGTCCAGTATTTGCGGTCGGCGCTGCTCTCCTTCTCGAGGAAGCGCACGTATTCGCATGCTGCCAGCAGGAATGCGCCGGTGCCGAAGTCGGCCGTCGAGTTGCGGTCTACCACCTGGCCGGGAATGGCTTTCTCCCCGATAGGCTGCACGTAGCCCACGTCGCCGCTCTTCTGGAGCGCCGTCTTGCTGAGATAGTCCCATCCCTTCTCGGCAGCCCTGATGTATTTCTCACCCTTCAGGATGCCGTTGTTGATGCCCCACAGCAGGCCGTATGTGAAGAAGGCTGTTCCCGATGTCTCGGGGCCTGGGGCGTGTTCCGGATCGAGGATGGAGCGTGTCCAGTATCCCTCCGGCTGCTGGCTCTTCACCACAGCGTCGGCGAGCTCCCTGTAGCGCTTCTCGAAGAGGGGGCGGCTCTTGTAGTCGTTGGGCATGTCGGCGAGCACCTTGGCCAGCCCGGCGAGCACCCAGCCGTCGCCCCGCGCCCAGAAGTCCTTTTTCCCGTTGACGCTCTTGTGCTTGGGATAGACGTATTTTGCGTCGCGGTAGTAGAGCTGCTCCTCGGGGTCATACATGATGCTGTCGGCATACTCGAAATATTCCGTCAGCTTGTCGAGATACTGGGGGTTGCCGGTGATGTTGTAGAGCTTGGTCATCACGGGCATCACCATGTAGAGGCCGTCGGCCCACCACCAATAGTCGCGTTGAGGGGTCGACATCTCGTATTCCATCACCTCTCGGGCCCTATTTATACGCCTGTCGTCGGGAAGGAGGTTGTAGAGGTCGGCGTATGTCTGGAAGCATATCTGCCAATCGCCGAAGAGCACGTGCTGAGGTGTCTCGCCGTAGTCGTATTTCCACTCCTTGCGGTCGTTGGAGGTGGCGCCGCTCCAGTTGTTGTGTTCGGCCCATTTCTCTGAATACTCGAGATAGCGGGGGTCGCCGGTAAGCCGGTATGCCTCCATGTTGCCGGTATGGTAGGCGGCTACATGCCAGAAGGGAGTTGCCTCCGGGCTGTGGGTGGCCTGCCAGCGTTCGTTGACCTTGCGGATCACGTCGCGCACCTTGGCGCTCTCCGTGTCGCTTTTGGCCGTGGCGGTCGCCATGGTGGCGGCCATTGCCAGTAAGATTAAGGTTCTGATGATCGTCATGTAGGTATGTAGGTTATGTTAAAGGTTGAATGTGTTGAATGAATGGGGCTCGAGGGTTGCGTTGAGGTAGCGGCCATTGACCTCCACAGATATCGGGCGGGGGGTGTCGGCTCGGTTGGCGATCACCACCGAATACCTGCCTCCTTTGTCTCTGGCCACGATGCCGGTGACTCCTTTCTCGTCGCGTCCTGTATAGGCCACGATGCGTGAGCCGTTTTCGAGGGCCTGTGCGAAATGCTTCACGGCGTGGTATTCCGGCGTGTAGCGTATGGTGCGGCTCTCCGGGTCGAGCTCCACCAGGGCGTTCTGGTTCCATCCCCAGGGGCTGGTGCCCTTCTTCGGGAGCAGGAAGTTCCAGTTATACCATTCGTCGCAGCCGTTGCCGAGGTTATCGGCGAGGATGAAGAAGGTGTGTTCGCCGGCCTTCCAGTCCATGTCGCCGTTGCCGCATTCGCTCTCCGAGCAGATATAGCTCAGCTGCGGGTGTTGGCGGCGTATCTCCGGCATGATCTCCCGCCCCTCCCACTGGAAGCCGATGCCGCCGATGGCGTCGGTCAGCTTGCTGTCGGAGAGTATTTTCTCCACGTAGTCCTGGCGGTTGGTGTTGAAGGTGCCGAGATAGAGATTCACTTCCGGATGGCGTTTCGCAAGCGTCGGGGCGAGGTAGTCGCGGTTGAACCTCACGGTGCCCTCGGCTGTCCAGGCGCATCCCGGATACGGGGTGTAGCTGTAGGCTTCGTTCTGATACATCACCATGTCGATGGGCACTCCCTGTTCCCTGTAGGCGTCGATAAACTTGCAGAAGTAGTCGGCGTAGGCCTGGAGATAGCGTGGATCCTGTATGAAATAGTCCTGCGTGGCGAGACGGCGGGGAAACTTGCCGTCACGCTCTCCGAGGAGCTTCATCTCGTCTTCGTCGATCTCGTCGGCCGAGCCGAAGAGCAGGTAGTCCACGCGTGGGTCGGCTTCGTTGTAGCGGCTGCTCACCACCGGATAGTCGTGGTTGATCTTCATCCACGACGGGGGCGACCACGGCGAGGTCCAGAACGTGAGGCCGGGATTGTATTTCTGGGCGGCGCGTATCAGCGGGATGATGGAGCGCTTGTCGCGCTCTATGTTGAAGTGGCGGAGCTCGAGGTCGCCGGCCACATCGTCGCAGCTATACCAGGAGCGGCCGTAGTCGTTGCAGTTCATGGAGATGCGTCCGCGGCTCAGGCGCAGGTCGCCGTCGGGGGCGAACATCCTGCGCATCAGCTCGTCCTGGTCGTCGCGCGAGAGGGCGAGGAAGGCGTCCCAGTCAAGCTCGTTGAAGGTGGTGCCGAGATGCTTGAATGCGGTGCCTTGGTCGCTGTCGGCGGCTTTCATCACCACCGGCGCGTCGGGCTTCGCCGCGAGCCTGATTTTCTTCGGCGCCCATGTCTCGGTCTCGGTGGTCTGGTGCCACTGCGGTCGTGGCGCTCCGTAGGAGGTGGCTGTCGTCAGCAGCGAGGCCGCAGCCGTAAAGATTAAGGTTCCTATGATTCTCATGTGTAGGTCGGTATATGGAGTGGAGGTGAATTGTGGAATAATTTCCTTAAAACAGGCTTATCCCTTTATCTGTCAGACGATATTTCTGTTTTGCGCTCGTTGGCTTATCCGGTTCTGTCTTCTCTACATAGCCTAAATTGGTTAAAGGCGTTAATATTTTGCGTTTCAGTTCATAAGTCTCCCCGAATTCTATAGCGGTATTTAGAACTTTTGCACCCATCTCATTATTCTTCAGCAGACATATTAAATCAATTGTAGCTTGAGAAAGACGTGGTACATCAGGGTGTGACCTCGACTTATCCCAGACTTGAACAAACATTTGTTCAAGTATCTGTTCAAGTTCAGTTTTATTGTCGATAATACTCTGATTAATAAATTCTTGGACTTGGACAGATGACTGTCCAAGTATTTGTGAAAGTCGTGAATATGCCGGTGGAACCGCTAATTGTTCTTCTGGTGGCATATTGCCGAACAATGGATGGCATGGAATAGTCATCAGGAAGTATGTCCTGTCGTCATCGGTCTCTATCGATGCTCTTTCCGAGCCGTTGTCTTTAAGAGACTTTTGAATGGTGGGAATTCCTGTCGCTCTCCCCTCTGTCAGGTTCAGCTCTTTTAGAAAATCGCCCAACCTGCGATTACGGTATCGGCGAGCCTTCAGTTTTTTTGCGGACTTTATAGCTTCCGCGGTTATCGACCTGTCTGGTCCTGAATAACTCAATATGTCGATGTGGGTTGGCTCTACGGTGATCTCTACAGGCTCGCGTTCCTGATAGTCGCGATGATACAGGGCATTGACTACAGATTCTTCCAATGCCTGGTATGGATAATTATATGCTTGATCTGACTTTTCATTATCAGAAGGCTTTGATATCCGTTTTTTTATTACGTTTGTCCGTAAATAGGATAAGGCATCTTTTATCATTCCGGGGACTGGTCCGGTAATTCTTGGCACCTCGATCATCACATCTGGATTATCAATGCTTCCTTCGGGAAATATGACAATATCCACCTGTGTTACGGGGAAGAACTTCTCCGGATGCTCGGAAAACATCATCGCCGCGACATTCTTTATACGACGATTCTCTGTCGCACCTGTCAGTAAATCCATTTCATCGAGAATTTCCATTAACGGGCGTCCGGTAAAAGTCTCTGCCAATTTACTTTTGACAGATTTTAGATGTTCATAAACCAGGACTCCCGAGATATCCTCCACCTTGATCGCATCATTGCCTCGTTCATCAAAGGGAGTGCGATCGGCTAAGTCGCGCACTTCATCCAATGTCTCGCCTTTTGCCTCTATGGTTGATGCTTTGCTCCGGATATAATATTTAAGGGGAGACTTGCTTTTGGCGACAACGCTTTCGGGCACACAATAAGGTCTGTTTGGACCGGTCGGGACCCATATCGCAAGTATGGTCTGACCATCCACCTCTTCTTTAGATACTCTGGTATTGTAATCAATTGACCTGAGATTGGCAGTCGTGATTTTTTTATCATATCCCACCATATCCTGCATGATACCGTCTATGTCCTCGATCGGTAATCCTTTGACCGGACGCTTGGCAAGACCATTTTCATCCTGCTCTACACCGACGAGGATATATCCACCCCCGGCATTATCCAGGTCAGTGGCAAAGGCGCAGATCGTATGATAGATCTTATCGGGATTCCAGCCTCGCTTGAACTCTATGCGGTTGGACTCAATCTTTTGCTTGTTAAGCAGATCTTCTATATTGATCGGTAATGCCATATTCAGGAGATTTTATGGCTGTCACTGCCAGATCCAGGTGGCTTTCTTCCAGATGTATTCGAGCGGGCCGTGGTTGTGGCGTCCTACCCAGAAGCGGCAGAAGAGATACTGCACGGCGAAGATGGCCACGCCCACGAAGACGCTGGCCGTGATGCCGAGCCGGGCGTAAAGCCCCCAGTGGTAGAAGATGGCGGAGCCGATGATGCCCTGCGTCACGTAGTTGGTCATGCTCAGCTTGCCGTAGGGAATCAGGGCGCTGAGCAGGCGTGCCGCCCGGCGCGAGCAGTAGAAGCCGAATACCACGGCGCTTACGAGCACGGCGGCGAAGGCGAGGTTGCGCAGCGAGGAGACGAGGATATCGAGGGGCGTCAGCATGTTGGGGTTAGTGATGAAGTCGGGCAGCATGTTGCTCAGTCCGTACAGCGGGAAGAAGCAGGCGAGGGCTGTGGCGAGCACGTAGCCCCATTTATGGAAGTGGCCGCGCAGCAGCCAGCCGTGGCGCCCCATCAGCATGCCGAGCATGAAGATGCCGGCGGTCTGAAACACGCGGCCGTGTTCCCAGGCCCAGGCCAGTGATGCGAGCTGCCCCTCCCATATATTGACTTTCAGCATCTCGAGGAATGTGCCGCCGCTCTGGGCGGCGAACGCCGCCTGCCACATCGGCCCGGAGTTGATGCGCATGATTTCGTAAGAGGGGTCGCATAGTCCCCGGATGATCTGGTAGATGGCCACCGGCTGGAGCAGGCAGACGGCGGCAAGCGCTATCGTGGCTTTGGCCGGAAGCCGGCACGTGGCCACGAGCACGAAGCCCACAAGCGAGTAGAGCACGAGGATCTCTCCCGTGAAGAAGCAGGCGTTGATGTTGCCGATGACGAAGAGTATCAGCAGGCGCCAGCAGAACCGCGCCCTGAAGTCCTTGCCCCTCATTCGCTGGTTGTCGTGCTGGATGAAGAAGCTGAAGCCGAAGAGGAGCGCGAAGATGGCGTAGGCCTTGCCGCCGAAGAGGAAGAAGAGGCCGTCCCAGATGGCCTTGTCGGTGAAGTTGAGCCATGCCCCCTGTCCGTCGGCGGGCGGAAAGGAGTAGAAATTGAAATGCTCGATGGAGTGCAGGAGGATGATGGCGAGCACTGCAAAGCCTCGAAGGGCGTCGGCCACATCGATGCGCGGGTGTTTCTTGATGCTGTCGGTCATGTCGTGGGTATTATCTCTTACAAAATTACACATAATATCCCATCCTGCAAAATTTTCAGCGCCATGTAGGGGTTTTCTTCTCCCGCCGTGTCTTAAGGGTGGTTAAAGTTTAATCACACTCTATAAAAATCATTAAAAATGAAAAAATTGTATTCAATCCTCCTCCTCCTTTTTTCAGTGGCCATGATCTCCGTTTCTCTCAGCTCATGCAGCGACGACGATGACGATATCCTCTACGGCAGATGCCGGATCACCGGCGTGGTGGTGGATATGGACGGGAAGCCTGTCGGGGGTGCCGAGGTCAGGGTCATGCTGGAAGGTGTGGGCAGCAAGCCTGCGGTCGCCACTGCCGACAGCAAGGGATTCTTTGAGCTGGATATGCGCAAGGCTACGGCTGTCCTCGTTTTTGAGGGCAGGGCTGAAGGATACCGCGATTCCTTCATGGTGATCGAGGTGCCTTTTGCCGACCCCGAGCCCGGCTCGCTCGGCCATGCCGATTTCGCCATCCAGCTTGCCATGGAGCCGCTCCCTCAATCGACAGACAACTGACTGTTATAAGCTTATATCTAAAATATGTGTTGTTGGGATTGCCTCGCCCGTGAGGTGCGGGGCATCCCCCTGAAACCGTGAAGCCGTCCGGAATCATCCGGGCGGCTTCATTCAGAATTTCCATTCCACGCCGGCCATCGCCGTGGCCTTCGGCATCGGGAAGCCGTAGTTGATCTGATAGCGGGCGCCCCTCAGGTTCTCTCCCTTCACGAAGAGCGTCAGCGGCGCCTGCCAGGGTATGGTGTAGGCGCAGCGGGCATTGAGAAGGCAGTAGTCTTCCTTGCTCAGCTCCGTGTTGAGTCCCCATATCCCCATTGTGTCGAGCGAGAACTCCCAGTTGCCGGGCGTATAGCTTACCTCGGCGAAAAGCTTGTTTTTCGGAGCGCCCACGATGCGCTTGTCGGTGTGCAGGTAGGCGTAGCTGGCCGTCACCTCCCATTCGTTGTTGATGGTGTAGGTCACGTCGAGCTCGAAGCCCTTGTTGATGAATTTTCCAGTGTTGACGTTCTTCATCCTGTCGTCGACCCTTATCGTCTGTATCAGGTTGTCGCCGTTGATGTAGTAGAGGGCGAGGCCGGCGTTGAGGCGTCCGTCGAGTAGCCACTGGCGCAGCTCCACCTCGAAGTTGTTCATCTTCTCCGGCTGCAGTTCGGGGTTGTGGGGAGGATACATGTAGAGCTCCCTGATGTTGGGGGAGCGGAATCCCTTGCCGTAGCTGAACTTCATCCTTCCCGACCCGTAGGGGCGAAGTATGAAACCTGCCTGCGGCACCCACTCGTTGCCGAACTGCGACGAGTGCTCCAGCCTGACTCCGGCGTTCAGGCTCAGTATGTCGCGGAAGAGAGCCTGCTGCATCATCACGTAGCCGGCGATCTCATTGACGTGCCTGTCGATGATGGGGTCTTGCTCTCCGGTGGCCTTGTCGGTGTTGTATGCCTTGCCGCCCCAGTGCTTGAAGTCGACGCCGGCGCTCAGGTCGTTGCCCTGCCAGGGGTTCACCGTCTGATAGAGCGTCACGCCCATGTTGTAGTCTTTGGAGTGGAAGAGGAAGGTGCGTGGCTTGTTGTCGCCGTCGAGCCCGTCGTCGATGTCGTGCTTGCCCCAGTTGTAGTAGGCCTGGATGCCGCCGCTGCTGATGTCGTAGCGGTTCTTCACGAAAATGGAGGCGGTGGTACGGAACTGTTTCGCCCACATTCCGAGGGGCACTTCACGGTAGACGGAGCCGGGGTTGTCGGCCTTCGTCTCCGTCAGCATCACGTTGGCTCCGGCCTCCCAGTGGCTCGAGAAGTTGTAGCTCAGCGAGGCATACTGGTTGG
>USHH01000089.1 GCA_900554345.1 uncultured Bacteroidales bacterium
CAGGTGGCAGCGACGCCGCCACAGCCACACCGGTATACGCTCCGCAGATGCTCACCGTCTCAGCGTCTGAAGGAAAGGCGTTCTACTCTTCCGACGGCGGCGAGAGCTGGCAGGAGATGCCCGTCGACGGTCTCTTCATCAACGGCGAAGGATATGCCCCGGCCACCCTTGCACTTCTCTTCAAGACCCAGATTGAAGGTAAGCCGGAGAGTGCCTCAGTCGGAGGCTGGTACTCCTTCCGTTACCGCACTGCCCGCCTCTCCTTCTCACAGGCAGAGGTCTCCGGCAAACCGGGAGACGTCATCGCCGACAACAGGGCCGTGGTCTCCGACATCGACGCACCGGAGGGTGTGTCGCCCCGCGTCACCTACAGCAGCAGCGACACCGCCGTAGCCACCGTCGATGATCTGGGTAAGGCGACACTCACCGGCGAGGGCACAACCATCATCACGGCACGCATCGCAGCGGCCGACGGCTGGCTCGAGGCATCGGCCGAATACACCATCACCTCTACCCTTCCGCCATGCGGAATGCCCGTAGCGGCACCCGTTGGCGGCACGACGTCGCAGACCGCAACACCGGTCTACGCACCCGCCACACTGACGGCCACAGCGCCAGAAGGCACAGTGGAATGGCGCGTGCTTCCCGCCGGAGAATGGCAGGAGATGACCGCCGAGGGAGTCTTCATCTCTGCCGACGACCGGTCGCCCCAGACCGTGGAGATCGCAATGCGCGCCGTGGCCGACGGTCACAGGGAGAGCGACGTGACAGGCGGATGGTACACCTTCAAATACCGCTCCGCGACCCTCTACTTCGCCGAGAGCGAGGTCAGCGCCCATCCCGGCAACCGCATCAGCGACAACAAGGTGATAATAGAAGCCCTTGACGCACCCGACGACGCCACGCCGCGCATCGTCTACACCACCAGCTCGGAAGAAGTGGCCACTATTACGGAAGACGGCGAGGTGACGGTGACAGGTCCCGGCGAGGCCGTGCTGACAGCCACGATAGCCACCGACGACGAATGGAACGGCACCTCCGCAAGCTGGCGTCTCGTCTCCACCAAAGAAAAAACCCCGGAGCCGACACTGTCGCATCAGGCCGGCGGTACACCAGAAGAGGCGACACGCATCTATGCCCCCGAGCGACTGACGGCCATATCCGCAGAAGGGAGCGAGACACTCTACCGGCTCAATGACGGCGAATGGCAGACGCTCGGCGAGGAGGGGATATTCATCTCCAACGCCGACCGCAAGCCGTGCACCGTAGGCGTGTGGCTGAAATCAACAGCTCCGGGTAAGGATGACAGCGAGACAGTGGGCGGCTACTACAGCTTCCGCTACAAGACGGCGATACTTTCAGTGAACCCCGTCGAGATACAGATGACCACCGACGACGCGCCGATAGCTCTTGAGGTGACTGTGGATATCACCGACTGCCCGGAAGGTGCCACTCCCCCGCCCTACACGTTCAGCAGCAGCGACGATGGCGTGGCTACGGTGGATGCGCAGGGCATCGTGACACCGACAGGCGCAGGCACGGCGGTGATCACCGTCAGCATGCCAGAGCAGGACGGATGGACAGCAGCTCAGGCGCAGACCACAGTGACGGTGACGCTGCCCGCACCGCCGCCCGTGGAGCTTAAAGATCCGGAACTGGCGTTTGAGGAAACGGAATATCGCGCCGTGCCCGATGCCGTCATCGCCGTGCGCCTTCTGACAGCCGACGGCTTCGACGGCGAAGTGACCTACGAAGTGCCGGCGGAACTCACGGAGCTTGTGAGAATCACTCCCTCCGAGCCGGGCGTGACGCTCATTCGCAACATGAGCGGCGGCGACCTGGAGTTCACGCTCGAGGCGCGGTTTGCAGGCGATGACGTATGGGAAGCCGGAAGTGCGACAACTGAGATACGCTTCCTGGCGTCGGAGTCGATCAGCGAGACGGAAGACGAGGAGGACGAGGTGATATACTACACGCTCACGGGCGTGAGGGTGAAAGGCGACCTGTTGGTGAAGGGCATCTACATCCGTATCAAAGACGGCCATCCGACCGTCGTCTCCGTCCCGTGACCTCATCACAGAACGACCGGCTTTCTTGTGGCAGCCCGGCGGTTCCCTCCTATCCTCGCCTGCTGATGCAAGCCGGTCGTTTCACTCTTGAGCCACCGCCTCCACTCTTGATTCTTCACTCTTGACTCTTGCGCGAAGCGCCTTAACTCTTGCGGCAGCTCTGCGCACCGCCAGGAGGCCGAGGAGCGGGAGCGCCACGCCGGCGATGGAATAGAGAATCCAGTAGCCGTCGTCGCGGAAATCATGAATCACCATGTGGCACCCCATCTGCCCCCAGTCAAGACCGTAGTGCCATATCTTAAGCGCACTCACGGCCTTGTAGGCGAGGATGTGAAACACGAGCACGTATAGCGTATTGTCGCCGATGAAGACCAAGATGTCGCATAGTCGGTTGTGGCGGCGGTCGAGCATCCTCGCCGCATAGTGCACCATCAGAAAGCCCACCGTGCCGGTCAACGGCAGCGTCCAGAGGTCGCGCAGCGTGCCGCGGTGGTTCATGCCGCAGAAATGCATCCAGCCGGCGCCGCATATCAGCGCGAAGTAAAGCAGGAAAAGCCAGAAGCTCTCCCTGATGCGCGGCTCGAAATGACGGTAGATGACGCCGACGCCGAAGAAGAAGAGTCCCCATATCTCACGCATACCGCCGTTGGGAATCACCGTGACGGTATAGTCGCCGGCGATGCGGAAAGCCGTGAACGCCAATGCTCCGACACATATCAGCGCCGCCGTCTGCACATGGCTGAGGCGCCCGTTGCCGCCGAGGAAGCGGTAGAGCACCACAAACAGCACCGAGGCCACCAGCAGACCGCGGAAGAACCAGAACGCGCCGGCGAGGAACTCATCGTAGCCCGACATCCCCGTCACCATCTGGAGCAGACGTGCACCGGCCGAACGCCAGGTGTAGGGATGCGTCACGCCGCCCGTCCAGTTGCCATATGTCTCGTTGAGGATGCCGAAATGAAACAGCATATTATGGAGCAGCAGGAAGAAGACGCTCCACTTCAGGAAGGGGATGTATAGCCCCTTGAAGCGGCGTGCGCAGAAACGCCAGGGCTCCTCCGCACTGCGGGCCGAGAAGAAGTAGCCGGCCGTGATGAAGAAGAGTGGCATGTGGAACGTATATATGATACGCGTGAGCATATCGGGAGCCTCCGCGTGGCCGATCACCATGAGGATGATGGTGAGTCCCTTGCAGATGGAGATCACCGTATTGCGTTTAGCCGGCTTGCCCTGCACCGTTAATGATATGCCCTCCTGCGCGGCCTGCCGAGACGTGGCCTGAGCGGTCAGTACGGATTGAGAGGTCTGCTGAGAAGCAGACCGAGTAGCTTGTCGGGTCTGGTTAGCCTGTATATCTGGATTCATGATTTCAGTTACTACGAATACAGCCGCAAAATTACAAATAATCCCCGATACCGCCACCAATATAATTCAGCGCTATAGTCTTGGCTATTCAGAAATTCTTTGTAATTTTGTAATAGGTAACGGAGGGAAGAAGACACATAAAATCAGAATTCATGTCAGAGCAAGAAGAAATAAATCTATTTGAGCGCATTCGCGAAAATATCCGTAAGGCGCAGCGGGAGCTCTTCGAGCGCAAGGCTAAGCTTGGCGAAAGCATCGTCATTGCCGATGAAGACGGACAGCCCATCATCATCAAAGCCGAGGATTACCTCAAGCGCTACCCCCGGCAATAAGCCACTACCTTCAAAGATGGAGACATAAACATCGATAGACATCGCTGATATTATACAGGATTTTTACTACCTTTGCGGAAAGAAGCATTTTATGGAAAAACTCATCATAACCAATTTCAGGTGTTTCGAGCGTCTTGACCTCACCCTGACACCAGGAGTCAACCTTCTTATAGGAGACAACGCAAGCGGCAAGACATCCTTGCTGTTGGCGTGCAAATATGCGATAAACAGCTTCTTTTCAGGATATTCGGACATATACACCAAGTTGGTCAGCCCACACGTCGGAGACTTTATGCGTAAGGTGGATGGCGAAAAAAGGTTGAATACACAGCCGATATCCATCAATTTCTCTTTCTCCCATGATGAGCTTCCAGGTTACGAGGAATCCGTGGGCAATGCAGGAATGCAGTCGATTGTATGCAGGAATGAAAAAAAACCACGCCCATTGCTCTCCGGATTAAAAGAAATCAGAGGTTATGGCAAATCTCTGATTTCCAATAGCCTTGTGCAGAATGCGCATAACCGAATCGAACAAAGACTGGCATTACCACTTTTCGCATCCTATAGCACACACGGAATACATAAAGTACAAACGGTGGTCTCCAAATATTTCAACGAGGCGGCGCAGTCTCCCTCGTTTGGATATTATCTTTGCAATTCCACCGATGGACTTCTTCCCCATTGGATAAGGAGAATGCTTATACTGACGGAAGCTGACATTAATCCTGTGGAACGAAGCGTGGTGCTTGATGCACTGACAACCATGTTTGGCGATTCGGGATGTGATGTTATGACAAGATTCGACGTAAGAGTGAATTATAAGGACATAGTTTGTGTGTTCAAAGATGGGCGCCAGACACCTTCGGCCATTCTATCAGACGGCTACAGACGCCTTTTCAGCATTGTGACAGACCTCGCCTTCAGATGCGCGCTTCTTAATGGTCTGATATATGGATCGGAAGCCGCACGCTTGACACGAGGAACGGTAATCATCGATGAAATCGACCTTCATCTCCATCCGTCGCTTCAGGCCGTAGTGGTGAAGGCGTTGCAACGCACCTTCCCAATGATTCAGTTTATCCTCTCTACGCATGCTCCGATAATCATGTCAGGAGTAGAGGACAACGGACGCAACTGTGTGCTCTACATGGCATATAATGAGCATGAGGGCTATTCCGTCAGCCCCATCGACACATTCGGAATGGATATCTCCACGCTCACAGAGACTGTCCTTCAAGTCCCGAGTCGAGATCCGTCAGTAAAGAAAGAGCTGGATATCCTATCTCAATATGTAGATGAAGAACGATATGATGAAGCAAAAGTCCTTCTTTCTGAAATGAAGGAAAAATTCGGTGACAAGATTCCTGAACTTAACGGTATAGATACCAGAATCACCATAGAGGAGGCTTTCCAATGATAAAGATAGATAAGGGAAAAGAGCCAAACAGCTGGACTCGTCATAGATTGACCCCAGGTGCCCGTTATGAAGCTACCGATGACCTTAGAAACAGTCTTCTCTCTGATCAAGGATACATCTGCGCATACTGTATGCGCAGGATTCCGGTGTCTGACAAAGGATGTGACGAGACGAGCAGAATAGAACATGTAAGGCCACAAAGTCTTCTTACCGAGGAGCAAGCCATGGATTATAACAATATGGTGATATGCTGCCCTGGAGCAATATCTTCCACAGCGGATAAATCATGCCATTGCGACCGTCATAAGAAAGAGACTGAAATATCTATATCCCCTTTCAACCAAAACCAAATCGACACAATAACTTATAAAGGGGATGGAACGATAACGAGTTCTGACAAAAATATTGAGAAAGACCTCAACAACACCCTAAACCTCAATATACCACTGCTAAAAGCCAATAGAAAGGCTGTGAGAGACAGCCTCATAATGTCGTTTGGCAAACAACAGCTCAAGAAAGGTGACTTTGAGAAAATATTGAAAATCTATTCCTCAAAGGATAAGGAAGGGCGCAGGAAAGAATACTGCGGAGTTGTAATCAGCTATATCAATAAGAAACTCCGTCAGTTTCAATAAGTCTGACGGAAATATATTCTGGTAATCATTTAGTTGAAGAGACAGAGTGGAGCTTCCGGCAATACCTTGAGCAGCACAATAAGGCCGACCCGATGTGTGACGGCCACCTGGAAGACTGCAACCTCCTCCTCTACCTCAACCGACGCTCCACCCCGCCAACCTCGACTCAACGTTGAATTATTTTTTCCACCTAAAGTGTCAAACTCCGGACCTCCCCCATATAATTTCTCAACTGATGCTCTCTATCAGGTGTACGCGTTATTTTTTTGAAATTTTGGTTGGGATTTCGGATTTTTTATATATATTTGCAGCTTTATAACACATTCCACTACTAAATCTCTCTAAGTTAAAACATATTCTACAACCAACAGCTTTTTGATATGCTACCGTTGACCACTTCTATCGATGAGGCTTATGAGCTCGGCATGATAACCGGCTGGACCCGCCGTTTCTGCCGCCGGAACGATATCACCACGATACTGCATATCGTGGCAATACACACCGAGTTTCTTCCGTATATACATGGCTGCGGCAACAGTATATACGCGGAGCTAATGGGTATCATCAACAGATACGCCCCCCTGCTTCCCCCTCCTCCGGAAAAATACGTCCCGAGTCCACCAAAGATGATTATGCTTCAGGATAAATTGAATATCCTCAGCTTTCAGGAACGCAGGAGGCTCAACAAATGGATTACCGATCGCTTCAAATTACTCGACAAGCAAGTCAGAGGGGCTTTCAGAATTCTCGGCAAGGCCGACAATGCCATCAAGGTCGCTCTATCTACGGATGATCTCAATTTGCTATCACTAAATTGCAGAAACCTTGACAATGAGAAGGCCATTATAAGATATCTGAAGGCCGTCAGGGAAACAATCGAATCCGCGACCGCACATATTAAGCTGAGTCTGAAGCCTAAGTGGCTTTACATGGCGATGGATCTGAACAAGGCATATCTCTTCGACGACATTCCCCGGATAGACCTTGACGAGAAGGATATATATGCAATCATCAACAGTTACGGTTTTCTGTCGAAAAAGGAAAAAGCCACGCTCACGGAGTTTGCCGTCACTCACGAAGGAAACATACCCTATCTTTATATAGCAAAGCTGTTTATCCTGCGGCTCTCAGGCCGAAATGGCGCCATCCTAACCGACTATTACGGCATCGGTCCTTCCGGCCTAAGGGCGTCAATCCAGGACCTCGCCGTGCGATATGAGCTCAGCGAGGCATACATCCGCCAGATCACGGCCGACAGGCCGACACTTCCGTTATACCTCAACAACAAGGTGCACGACTACCTTCATGGCCTGCTCAAAAGCATCACGACCCTCGATGATCCGGTGTGGGACAGGATCCAGCAGGAGAACATGCTTGACGAACCCCTCAGAGACACTGTGTTCCTCGTGTGCTGTCTTGACGGAAGATACAGGTTGGGACGTCTTGAAAGCGATGACACCAAGTATCTGATCGACAAGAAAATTTTCAGACATTTCGACATCAACGGAATCTTCTGTGACATACGATACGAGGCAAGATGCATGGATGAAGATTCCGAACCTCTGGACATCCTCGAATACATAACGCCGGCAGACTTGATCTCCCACCGGAACGCCAGAGAGCTCTGCAGCGTCTACGCCAGAGAGCTTCGGAAAATACGCAATCTGACCGTGATTCACGACAGATACGTGATGCCACCAGCATACATCCCGGAGGAGGATGATGCCGGCGACATGATGATACCCACGTGGGATTAACGGATGAGGGCGGAGAGCCGCGGGGTCAGGGTCGGGGAGGCCACCAGGATTGAATAGGGGCGCTCGGGGCGGAAGTAGACCACATCGGCTCCGGCTTCCTCGGCTATCAAGGCGCCGGCCGCGATGTCCCATAGATGGAGGTCCATCTCCCAGAATCCGTCGAGAAATCCGGCGGCGGTGTAGCATAGGTCGAGCGCGGCGGAGCCACGCAGACGAACTCCTCTCACCTCCACTGCCACACGCGCGAAATTGTCGAGGTTGTTGTCGGGGTTCTCATGGCGCGACACGGGAAGTCCGGTGGTCACCACTGCCTCGGCGAGACGGTTCTTGGGCGGACAGTTGACAGGCTTGCCGTTGAGCGTGGCGCCACACCCGCGCACCGCGCTATACATCTCGTCGAGATATGGGGCGAAGACGACACCCAGCTGAGGCACTCCGTCGTATTGCAGGGCTATCGAGACGCAGAAGAGGGGCAGACCCTGGCTGAAGTTGGTGGTGCCGTCGAGGGGATCGATCACCCACTGCCATCTGTCGCCCCCGCTGCTCTCCCCCGACTCCTCGGCAAGGATGGAGTGGTGGGGGAAACGCTCCTTTATGCGGGAGATGATGAGGCGCTCCGACTCCTTGTCGGCCTTCGTCACCACATCGTAGTCGTTGGCCTTGGTGTCGACGGCGAGATCCTTCTTGCGGAAATACGAGAAATGTATAGCTCCGGCCTCGCGGGCCCAGCCCTCGACGACGGGAAGCAGTTGCTGGAGATTGATGGTTTCGGTCTGCATACGTTTATACTGGTTATCGTCTGAAACATGCCATAGGCTACAGTACATGACATTTTTTAATTCGTTAAGTAACAAGTGGAAATCCCATTT
>USHH01000090.1 GCA_900554345.1 uncultured Bacteroidales bacterium
CTTAGCCCGGGCCTCGATGCATATGCCGGCTGATTGCCGGAACCTCAGATTGCGGAACGAATCACGCCACGCTCCGAATTCTCCACGAAGGTGACTATCTCTTCCTTGAAGCGGCTGTCGGGGATGGTCTCCCTGATTAGCTTCAGGGCGTTGGTGACGTTGAGCTCGCTCATGTAGAGGATGCGATAGATCTCGGCCACCTGCTGAATCTCCTCGTTGGAAAAGCCGTTGCGGTGCATGCCGATGGTGTTGAGGCCGACGTATGAGATCGGCTCCCGGGCTGCCTTGACATAAGGAGGGATATCCTTGTTGACAAGCGCTCCGCCCTGGAGCATGATATTTCGGCCGAGATGGCAGAACTGATGGATGAGGCTGCCGCCGCCGATCACGGCACAGTCGTCGATCATGACTTCTCCGCCGAGCTGGGTCGCATTGGATATGATCACCCTGTTGCCGACCACCACATCATGTGCCACATGGCTGTAGGCCATGAGCAGACAGTTCTGGCCCACCACGGTCTTGCCCTTGGAGGCGGTCCCGCGGTTGACGGTGACACACTCGCGCAGGGTGGTGCCGTCGCCCACATAGGCGAACGTCTCCTCCCCCTTGAATTTCAGGTCCTGTGGAATGGCGGCCACCACGGCACCCGGGAAGATTCTCACCCCGCTGCCGATGCGTGCGCCGGGATATATGGTCACGTTGCCGTGAATCTCACAGTTATCGCCGATCTCCACATCACCGTAGATATTGGTGTAATTGCCGATGCTTACATTATTGCCGATCCTCGCATCCGCGTCTACAAAATAGTTGTTGCCCATCTTGCGTTACTTGTTTTTTATGATCTGAGCCATGAACTCGGCCTCGCAGGCTATCTTCTCGCCGACGAAAGCATAACCCTTCACCACAGCGCAGCCGCGGCGGATCTCCGTCATGAGCTGCACGCTGAGCAGAAGGGTCGCGCCGGGCACCACCTTCTGACGGAACTTCACATTGTCGATCTTAAGGAAATAAGTGGAGTATTTCTCGGGATCCTCAAGGAAATTGAGCACGAGCACTCCGGCCGTCTGGGCCATGGCCTCCACCTGGAGCACACCGGGCATCACGGGCTCCTGAGGGAAATGACCCTGGAAGAATGGCTCGTTGACGGTGACGTTCTTCACGGCGACGGCATGCTTCTTGTCGAGCTCGATGATCTTGTCGATCAGCAGGAATGGATACCTGTGGGGAAGGAGCTTGCGTATGCCGTTGATGTCGATCACGGGCTCCACGTTGGGATTGTAGACCGGCGACTGCACCTCCGTGTGGCGCACCTCCTTGCGCATCATGCGGGTGAACTTGCTGTTGACGGTGTGTCCCGGGCGGATTGCCACCACTCGGCCCCTGATGGGACGTCCGATGAGGGCGAGGTCGCCGATCACGTCCATGAGCTTGTGGCGGGCGGGCTCGTTGTCCCACTTGAGGGGTGTCGGATTGATATATCCCAGATGATTCAGGTTCATGTGGGGCACGTCCATCACGTCGCAGATTCTGTCGATGGTCTCCTGCGGCACTATCTCGTCGTAGATCACGATGGCGTTGTCGAGGTCGCCTCCCTTGATCAGGCCGAGTTTAGAGAGAGTCTCGATCTCGCGCACGAAGACGAAAGTCCTTGCGCTGGCCACTTCCTGACGGAAGTCGGCGATGTCGTCGAGAATGGCAAACTGGTTGGGAAGCACCTTGGAATTGTATTCCACCATCACCTCCACGCTGAAGCCGTTGTCGGGATACACCGTGAGGATCGAGCCGGAAGCCTCGTCCTTGATCTGGATCTTCTCCTTGATGATATAGAAATCCTTGTCGGCGTTCTGCTCCACAAGGCCGATACGCTCTATCTCATCTGAATATCTGATGGCGCTTCCGTCGAGGATCGGAAGCTCCGGGCCATTGACGTCTATCAGACAGTTGTCGATGCCGGCGGCATAGAGGGCCGCGAGAGCATGCTCGACAGTGCTGACCTTGACACCGTTCCTTCCGAGGACAGTGCCCCGGGTGGTGTCGACGATGTTTTCGGCCACAGCCTCGATCTCTGGAGAGTCGGGAAGGTCGACACGACGGAAACGGTAGCCTGTGCCGACAGGCGCAGGATTGAAAGTAGCCGTGATGTCGAGGCCGGAATGCAGCCCTTTACCGCTGAGGGTGAAAGGGGCCTGGAGGGTGAGCTGGTTCATATGTTATTCTTTATTTGATTTCGTGAAGAGTGTCTCGAGCTTCTTGATATACACGAGGTTTTTTGCAAACTGTCGGGCATCGATGGCGGGATAGCCAATTATACGCTTGTTGGAGCCCACATTATTGGGTATACCCGACTGGGCCCCTATCTGGTTGCCGTCGCCCACGGTGATATGTCCGGCGAAGCCTGTCTGGCCACCCACCTGGTTGCAGTTGCCGATTTTTGTAGAGCCGGCGACGCCTGTCTGGGCGGCGAAGACGTTGTCGTGGCCGATCACCACATTGTGGGCCACCTGGATGAGGTTGTCGAGCTTGGTGCCGTGTCCCACCACCGTGCTTCCGAAAGTGGCGCGGTCGACCGTGGTGTTGGCGCCGATTTCCACGTCATCCTCGATGACGACGTTTCCGGTCTGGGCTATCTTCTCGTAGGCGCCGTCTTTCGGGGCGAACCCGAAGCCGTCGGCGCCGATCACGGCACCGCTGTGTACGATGCACCGCTTGCCCACGACGCATTCATGATAGATCCTGACGCCGGGCATGATTCTGGAGTCGTCGCCGATCACGCAACCGTCGCCTATATATGTCTGGGGATATATCTTGACATTTTTCCCGAGCCTCACATTACGGCCGATATAAGCAAAAGCGCCCACATAGATACCCTCCGGGAGGTCGACGCCTTCAGCGATGTGGCAGGGCTGCTCGACGCCCACGGGGAGGGGCTTCGACTTCTCGACCATGGCCAGAAGCTCGGCGAGAGTGGAATAGGGATCGGCCACACGGATGAGCGTGGCGGCCACCGGGAAATCAAAAGAGACATCAGAGCCCACGAGAAGGGCGGAAGCCTTTGTGGTCGCGGCATAATGCGCATACTTCATGTTAGCTACAAACGAGAGGTCGCCGCTACGGGCTTCCTCGATTTTCGCAAAGCCGGAAATCACTACATCGGCATCACCTTCCACCTTTCCCCCTGTGAGAGCGGCAAGCTCCCTTGGCGTTATTTTCATAATGTCTTATAACTCGATAATGGGTTGAAACTCCCTCTGCGGGAAAAATTTCTGCAAATATCGTGAAAAAAATCCATATACATGGTATAAAAGGGTATCAAACTCCAGGAAAAGTCATTTACGGGCAATAATTCATTAAAATTTTGACCATACAAATAATTTTTGCTATTTTTGCACGAAATATGGGCTTATGCCCGGACTGAAAACAACAATCACAACACAATCAAAAGAATAGGCAATGAAGATTTCACACATCGAGCACATTGGCATCGCAGTGCCCAACCTGGAAGAGGCCATCAAGTTTTACGAGAACGGACTTGGCCTTAAATGCTACAAGAAAGAAGTAGTGGAAGACCAGAAAGTGACAACCGCCTTCTTCAAGGTAGGCGACACTAAGATCGAGCTTCTCGAGGCCACGAGCCCGGAGAGCACCATCGCCAAATTCATCGAGAAGAACGGCGGCCGCGGCGGCATGCACCACATGGCGTTTGCCATCGAAGACGGCGTGGCCAACGCGCTGGCCGAGGCAGAGGAGAAAGGCATCCGCCTGATCGACAAGGCACCGCGCAAGGGCGCCGACGGCCTCCAGATCGCATTCCTTCACCCGAAGTCGACAGAGGCAGTGCTCACAGAGCTTTGCGAAGACCCCTCCAAGAAATAAACCACATTTTCCACACATAGACCATGAGCATTCAGCAAGAAAAGATTCAAGAGCTGATTGAGAAGCGCACCGAGGCCCGTCTCGGTGGCGGAGAAAAAGCCATTGAAAAACAGCACGCACGCGGCAAATACACAGCCCGTGAGAGAATAGCCCAGCTTCTCGACGAGGGAAGCTTCGAGGAGCTTGACATGTTTGTAACCCACCGCTGCACGAACTTCGGCCAGGACAAGAAGCACATCCTCGGCGACGGTGTAGTGACCGGCTTCGGCACGATCGAAGGGCGCCTCGTGTATGTCTTCGCACAGGACTTCACGGTGTTTGGCGGCTCGCTGTCGGAGACCATGGCGGCCAAGATCTGCAAGGTGATGGACCTCGCCATGAAGATGGGCGCCCCTGTGATCGGCCTCAACGACTCCGGCGGCGCACGCATCCAGGAAGGCATCAACGCCCTCGCCGGCTATTCTGAGATTTTCCAGCGCAACATTCTGGCCTCGGGTGTAGTGCCCCAGATCTCGGCCATCCTCGGCCCCTGCGCAGGCGGTGCCGTATATAGCCCCGCGCTCACCGACTTCACCATCATGGCGAAGGGCATCTCCTATATGTTCCTCACCGGCCCGACGGTAGTGAAGACAGTGACCGGCGAAGACGTGACACAGGAGCAGCTCGGCGGCGCATCCGTACACAGCACCAAGAGCGGCGTGACACACTTCGCGACTGAAAACGGCGAGGAGGCTCTCCAGCTGATCCGCAAGATCATCAGCTTCATCCCGCAGAACAACCTCGAGGAAACCCCTCTGCAGCCCTGCGAGGACCCGATCGACCGTCTGGAAGACAAGCTCAACGACATCATCCCCGACACAGCCAAGAAGAGCTACGACATGTATGACGTGATCGGCGCCATCATCGACAACGGCGAGTTCCTGGAGGTGCAGAAGGATTATGCTAAGAACATCATCATCGGCTTCGCCCGCTTCAACGGCCAGTCGGTCGGCATCGTGGCCAACCAGCCCAAAGTGCTTGCCGGCGTGCTCGACAGCAACGCGTCGCGCAAGGCAGCACGCTTCGTGCGCTTCTGCGACTGCTTCAACATACCTCTGGTGACACTGGTGGACGTGCCGGGCTTCCTTCCGGGCACAGGCCAGGAATACAATGGCGTGATCCTCCACGGCGCCAAGCTGCTATACGCCTACGGCGAGGCTACGGTGCCCAAGGTGACTGTTACACTCCGCAAGAGCTACGGCGGTTGAAGACTTGTTCCCCCCGGAAGGGGCTCCGGCGCCAGCCACATCGTGATGAGCTGCAAGCAGCTCCGCGGCGACGTCAACTACGCATGGCCGTCGGCCGAGATCGCAGTGATGGGAGCCGAGGGCGCGGTAGGTGTGCTCTATGCCAAAGAGGCCAAGAGCCAGGCCGATCCCGCCGCCTTCATCAAGGAGAAGGAGGAGGAATACCGCCGTCTCTTCGCCAACCCGTATAATGCAGCCAAATACGGCTATATCGACGATGTGATCGAGCCGCGCAACACCCGCTTCCGCATCATCAGGGCCCTTCAGATGCTCGCCACCAAGAAGCAGACGAACCCGGCGAAGAAGCACGGCAACATCCCATTGTAACCAATACTCCCAACCGACGCATCAAATGTTGAAAAAATATATATTTGCAGCGTTGATCACACTGGCGGCGCTTCCGGCTTACAGCGAGCCGGAAGCGGCCCGTCAGGTTGACAGCGCCACAGTGGTGGAAGGTCTGCCCGACGGACAGGTGGAGGCCTACATCGACGAGGCACCGAGCAAGGAGGTGGACTATGTCGTGGAGAGCTCCACAGCCCGGAAGATGACCCAGGCCGAGAAAGCCCAGAACGCCAAAGAGAACGACTCGACGGGTGGCGCCATCACAATCATCGCCATGAGCATAGTGCTGATATGCCTTATTGTGCTGAGCATCCTCTTCCTTGGCTTCGGTAAAGTGTCGTCGATGCTGCTCTCGCGGCAGAAGCGCAAGGCCATCACCACCAATCCTCACACCAACGAGGAAGATCATGCCGACCTTGACTCCGGAGAGGTGATAGCCGCGATCGCCGCGGCGCTGTCGGAGCATTTCGACGGGAAGCACGACATCGAAGACACCATCCTGACCATCAGGCGCATGAGGAAAGCCTACTCTCCGTGGAGCTCGAAGATATATAATCTGCGACAGATTCCGGAGCTCCACCGCAACAACCACCCCCACAACGCGATATGACCCCGAGCGGGCATATATAACCACATTTCTCAATCATGAAACTGAAAGAATATAAATATAGGATCAACGGCATCAAATTCAATGTCGGAGTCGGCGATGTAGTCGACAACAAGGTGCATGTGGAAGTCAACGGCACACCCTACGACGTGGAGCTTGAGAACGCTCCGGCAGTGAAGCCGTCGGTAATCCCCGCGGCCAAGAAGCCTCAGACGGCTCCCACCACCTCTACCGGCGAGAAAGTGATATCGAAGCCTGCGGCCGCACCCGGCAAGGCATCGGCCGTATTGAGCCCGCTCCCCGGCACAATCACCAAGATCAACGTGACGGTAGGACAGCAGGTGAACGTCGGCGACACTGTGTGCATGCTCGAGGCCATGAAGATGGAAAACGACATCCACACGCAGAAAGGCGGCGTAGTGAAACAGATACTCGTAAGCGTAGGCGACACCATACTCGAAGGCGGCCAGATAATGATTATAGAATAAGGCAGTCTCACGCAATATCGACACAACTATAATAGACTATGATATTAGCTTCGACTTACAGTTTCGGCGACTTCATGCTCCAGACTGTAGAATCATTCTGGAAATTCACCGGCTTCGCCAACTGCGAGATCACCAATCTGGTGATGCTTGTGGTGGGCTGCTTCTTCATCTGGCTCGCGGTGAAGAAGAATTTCGAGCCGCTGCTGCTCGTGCCCATAGGCTTCGGCATGCTCATAGGCAACATCCCGTTTCAGGCCGGCATGGACATCGGCATCTATGAGGAGGGCTCTGTGCTCAACATATTGTACAACGGTGTAGACAAGGGATGGTATCCCCCGCTGGTGTTTCTCGGCGTGGGTGCGATGACCGACTTCTCGGCGCTTCTCGCCAACCCCAAGCTCATGATAATAGGAGCGTGCGCGCAGTTTGGCATCTTCGGCGCCTACATGCTGTCGCTGCTGGTGGGCTTCGACCCTCTGTCGGCAGGCTGCGTGGCCATCATCGGCGGCGCCGACGGCCCGACAGCCATCTTCACGACCTCCAAGCTCAACCCCAACCTGCTCGGCGCGGTGGCGGTGTCGGCCTATTCGTATATGGCGCTCATCCCGCTCATCCAGCCGCCGCTGATGCGGCTCTTCACCACTAAGAAAGAGCGCCTCATCAAGATGAAGCCCGCGAGGGTCGTGAGCCAGACTGAGAAGATCATCTTTCCGATCGTGGGTCTGATCCTCACCTGCTTCGTAGTGCCTTCGGGCCTTCCGCTGCTCGGCATGCTCTTCTTCGGCAACCTCCTGCGCGAGAGCGGCGTGACGACCCGTCTGGCCAAGACCGCCAGCAACGCGATGACCGACATAGTGACCATACTTCTGGGCATGACCGTAGGCGCCTCGACCCAGGCCGACAAATTCCTGACTGTCGACACCCTTCTCATCTTCGGACTCGGCTTTTTAGCGTTTGTGATCGCCAGCTCGGCCGGCGTGCTCTCAGTGAAGCTCTTCAACCTCTTCCTCCGTCCCGGCAAGAAGATCAACCCGCTTATCGGCAACGCCGGCGTGTCGGCCGTGCCTATGGCGGCGCGAATCTCCAACAACGTCGGACTTGAATACGATCCCACCAACTATCTGCTGATGCACGCCATGGGCCCCAACGTGGCCGGTGTGATAGGCTCGGCTGTAGCGGCCGGTGTCCTGCTCAGCTTCCTCGGTTGACCCCTCAGCGGATGCCGCACGCCAGCATGCGGCATCCGCCATATTCTCCTCCCCCGGTGAGGCCCCGGCCCACCCGGCAAAGCAATAATCTGTCTTCGTCTCAATCCACTTTTCTTTTCACCATGCGATGCAGCCGGCTTTACAGGCCGCGCTATTGAACCACACCAGTGGCAGATTGTTTAATTTATAAATATCCTCCATACACTACATGCATGCGGGGACGGCTTATGATTACAGACGAAGTAATAAAGGAAATATATAGGAAATTCAGCAAGCCACACAAAGACGTCAGGGACCTCAACCTCGACTATTTTGCGGAATTACTGAGCGAACACCACAGCCTGACAATCACCGACGACGAGGTGGTGATCAACGACGTGGAAGACTTCATCCCTTTTAAACGGTTTTTGATAAGGAGCCTGCACGCCGTGCTTGAATTCGACAAGAACGTGGCTTTCGTGTTTCGCGGCCATATCCTCTTTCTGAGCAAGGAGAGCCCCGAGATGCGCGTCCATATCAAGCCGGAGCGTAAACGGTCGATATTCGACAGGCTTTTCGGCAACGAAGACTGAAACGACCGAAACACCTGAAAAGCCGCATGGCCGACACTGTGACGTGTCGGCCATGC
>USHH01000091.1 GCA_900554345.1 uncultured Bacteroidales bacterium
CCGGCGTTGCGGGTCATGCCAGCCGTTCTGACCGCGCCGGAGGCACGGCATGCCGTGCTGGGGGCCAGCAGCGCCTTCCGCTGGCTCAACTGCCTGCCCTCGGCGCTGAGGGAGGCGGAGAAGGAGGACCGCGACACGTCGTTCACGCGCGAGGGGACCGCCGCCCACTGGCTGGCCGCGAAACTTGCCGCATTGATAAACGACGTGGAGCGGGACCCGGACCCCGAGGGGGACGCCGAGGCCAAGGCGATCCTGGCGGAGACGGAGCCCTGCGATAAAGAGGAGATGAACCGTCACGCCGAGGGGTACGCCACCTTTGTCCGGGAACGTCTTGCCGAGGCCCGCAGGCGCAGTTCCGACGCCGTGGTGCTGCTCGAGCGGCGCGTGGACTTCTCCGGCATCGTGCCCCGGGGCTTCGGCACCGCCGACTGCCTGATCATCGCCGACGGCGTGATGGAGGTGATCGACTACAAGTACGGCAAGGGGGTGCGCGTCTACGCCGAGGACAACCCCCAGATGGCGCTCTACGCCTTGGGAGCCCTCGCCGCCTACGGCTGGGACTACGACGTCCGGAAGGTGGTGATGACCATCTACCAGCCGAGGCTGGGGCACGTGGACACATGGGAGCGGACGGCCGACGAGCTGTGGCGGTGGGCCGGCGGGGAGTGCCAGCCGAAGGCGCTGCTCGCGGCGCAGGGCAAGGGGGCCTACAGCTGCGGCGAGTGGTGCCGGTTTTGCAAGATACGCTCGGAGAGCTCCCCCTACGCCGTGCAGATGGCCGGCGTGGCCGCCCTCCACATCAGGGAGCCGGAGATCAGTCTGGAGACCCTGGGGCGTGACGTGCTGCCCGTGGCCGCGAGCATGAAGGCGTGGATCGCGGGCGTCGAGGAGCGGGCGCTGAAGGCCGCCGTGGCCGGCGAGACGGTGCCCGGCTGGAAGGTGGTCGAGGGGAAGGGGAAGCGCGTGATCGCCGACCCGGAGGCCGCGAGAAAGGCGCTCGAGGAGGCGGGCTACGCCGACATCCTGAAGCCCGCCGAGCTGCCGATGACCACCCTGGAGAAGATGGCCGGCCGGAAGCGCTTCTCGGAGCTCTGCGGAGCGTGGATCGAGAAGAGGCCCGGAAAGCCGGCCCTCGCCCCCGAGGGCGACGCGCGGGATCCCTTCGACGTGAGCGGCGACTTCGACGCTTTTGAATAAGAGTCAAGAGTCAAGAGTCAAGGCTGAAGCCTTCGGACTTATCAAAAACATTGAATAAACATTGAGAACCAATTAAAAAAAAACAGAGACAAAATGGAAGGAAGAACAGACATCCAGATCAGGGCGCCGAGGATAAAGGACGCCACGAGACTTGTGATCGGTCCGGTGCGGACCGTGTACGCGCACCTCGACGCCCCCTACGAGGGGGAGACCACGAAGCCCGGCGAGGGGAAATACGAGCTCGGGCTGCTGATTCCGAAGGATGCCGAGGAGACAGTGTCGGCGCTGCTGAACGCCGAGACCGCGGCGCTGAAGGAGAAGTTCCCCAAGAAGCCGATGAACCCGCGGCCGCTGCTGCGCGACGGGGCGGAGAAGGGCTTCGACGGCTACTGGCTGATCGTGGCCAAGAGCAAGCGGAAGGTCGACTGCTTCTCCGGCGGTCGTGAGAGGCTGGAGCCCTCGGAGGTGTACTCGGGGTGCTGGTGCTGCGCGAGCCTCAACATCTTCGGCTACGACGTGACCGGCAACAAGGGGGCCGGCGCGGGCCTGAACGGAGTGCAGAAGGTGGCCGACGACACGCCGCTGGGCGGCGGAGGGTGCGACGCCGACGACTTCGAGAGCTACGGGGACCAGGGCGGCGACGACTGGTGACACACTATTCCCGGAGCGCCCCTTGCGGGGTCTCCGGGAGCCACAGAGACAATCTTTAAACCTAAGACGATATGGACATCATCAGGAGAGTGAAAGAGGCCCTGAGGGGCCACAGGGAGGCCCGGCTGTCGCGTATGCGCGCGGCGCGGGAGGCCATGGTCAGGGAGAGCGTGGACATCAGGGAGGCCGGCGGCGCCATCTGGATCACCGTCGACGGAGTGGCGGTGCGGCGGATGAAGTGCTACGAGAGCCACTCCGACATCATGCGGGCCGTGATGGAGACGCGTCTGGCGGCCGTCGACTACTGGCGTCAGACGCACGGCTACGGAGGCCCGGAGCCGGAGGAGGAGTTGCCCGACATCGATGACCTGCAATGGGAGGAGCTGTGAGCCATGCCGTGACGAGGCCGCTGTTCGCGATGTACTGCAAGTGCGTCAAGACGGTGGCCATTAAGAAAGCCCGTGAAGTGAAACTGAATGAAAGGATAACGAAATCAGAGGAGTCAGGAGAATCATCATGAAAATAGCTAAATACACTATGTATGTCGAAATCCGCGACTACGAGGATATAACGGCAAAAGAGTTGGAGTCTGAGATTGAGAGACGGGTGTTGGACCAGGGTGCTCTCAATGGTACGTGCTTTCTGAAAGAAGAGGCATCGCGCATCATAGACACCGATGATTGGACTGCCGAACAGATGGATAGCCGACCGCTGAACTTTATCGGCAATATTCACAATCCCGAAGTATGGGAGAAAGAACTGAAAGGAGAGTAACTATGGATGACACCGAAATAACCGCCCTCGCCCGCGAGTTTGCGGAGGAAATGACAAAAGACATCCCACACGACAACGACATCAAGTCTTTGCGTGAATCAGCAATTAAACTGAACACAGAGGGCTTTGAGAAACACCTAAGATGGTTGCTCTGCCGCTACCGCCTTGTGAGGAAAGACAACCCTGCAATTCTTTTAGGCATGGTCTCCAATGGCGAGTACAACGCCAAATTCGCAGAAGGCGTAGAGGCTACAATCGGATTGCTCTTCCCCGACCTCGAAAAGGAGGCGGAGGGATGAAAAAGCGCAAAATCATCGGAGCCAAAGTTGAGCTTCTTGAAACTATCAAGAATCGCGGCGGCGCAGTCTTTGAGAAAGGCTCAATAATGACAATATGGCAGTCATATTACGGGTATGGCCTTAAAGACGATAAAGGCAGATATATAACGAGAGTTGAACATAAATGCGTGAAATTTATAGACTGAATTATGACACAAACCGAATACGAACAGAAGAAGCAGGAGTGCTGGGAGAACTTTAAGTTTGCCCTTCGTGCTCCCAATACCGACAGAAAGACATTTGACTACATCTTCGACCGCGCCTACGCCCTCGGCAGAGATGCAGAGTCAATCACGCAGGAGGAGATTGAAAAGGCGGCAGATGAAGCCATCAGGAAAGAATACCTCTGCGAGAGATGCGCATGGAAAGATAATTGCGACCATTGCGGAGGAAGCAACACGGCATTTGATTGCTGTGAGTGTCCTGCTGATTCGTATGAGGACGGATTCAAGGCAGGTGCCAACTTCGCCCTCGGCAAGCAGGAGAAGGACGCTGACACCGTGATTCAAGGATGGGTGTGCCGCGACAAAGACGGTGGCTTGTTTATCTTCCGCGAAAATGAAAAATCCGAAATATACCTTATCGACGAAGGCTACTGGAGAGCAACTAAAGTCAACGTAAAAGGTGACAAACTGATCAGTTTTGTAGGCAACGGAGGCAAGCGGCTTGGTTATCCGCTGAATGAATGCTTCCCCGACCTCACATGGTCAGACGGACCGCAGGAGTGTGAAATAATCATCAAACGAAAGAAGAAATGATATTGACAATAGAAGAAGCAAGAGTGCTTTATGCACAAGGAGGCATGGCGCGAGAAGTATCATTAAGGGAATATTCAGAAGGAGAAATTCTGAATGACTACACCGCTGTTACCAAACTTCCCAATGAATCTGAAAGTCTGAATACTCCGACAGTTAAGCTGTACGCAAGACTATACGAAGTCTACAAAACAATCTCAAAAGGCAGACCGATAAAACTTACCGTTGGTGCGTCTTGCTATTTACCTAAGTTAATACTTTCAAACGTAGCTTTCCGTCCAAACAACGGCTCATTTGTCGGAAAGGTTAAGATTGATAATAACACCTATTCCATCTTTATAAACACTCGTCAAGCATCTTGGGAAGGACGATTAGGTTTTGAAAACGATGGCGTTCCTTGTGGAACTGGAATACTTGATAATCGCTGGTGTTTCAGAGACAAAGCGCAAGCAGAGCACTTTGTAAAGCACTTCTACAAAGAACTAATTCAAGTTGAATTGGGAGATTTATATACAGTAAATTTTATTGACAATGACTAAAGAACTACAAGACCTTGCGTGGTCAGTCCTCCCGAAAGAGTTCAAGGAGGAAGTGAAGAAAGTTGCTCGCATATACAGTGGTCGTACATCAGCACTGTTTGGAGCGGAAAGATACATTGCGAACAAGTTCCTTGATGAATTTATAGGACTTTTCGGCCTCCACAACCTCACCTCTGACGCGGAGGGAGAGGAGATGCTACATATAAGACGATCCGAAGTCATAAGAAGATATGAAGCATACTCAAAAGAATCTGCCAACGTGAAGAACAATGAGTCGTATCTTCAATTCTGTGAGGGTAGGTTGAATGCTTTAACCAACCTTTTCGGCTCCAAGTGCCTGCCGGATGAGATTAAACCCACCGAATCCGGCAGGGTTGAAGAGCCGAAGCATCATATTCCCGACCCCGCGAAAATGATGGACGGCATCGTCAAGGACGGATTCCGCGAGCACAACAGACTGCATATAGCGGCTATGCTTGCTGCCGGAATCCTTGCCAATCGAAAGCTGACCGAGTGGCAGGACATAGACAGAGAGACAAATCCGGGAATCGTCAAGGCTTCACTGCGCTATGCCGACGCGCTGATGAAGGCAGCGAAGAGAGGAGGCGGGAAATGATACGCAGGTGTTTCACGGTCTATTGCGACATATGCCGCAGGGAGCTCGGAAGCTATCCCGGCCACAAGCCGACACTCATGCAGCTCCACGCCGACGGCGTGGGGATAGCGTTCCGCGACGGCAGGCCGTCGACGCTCTGCCCGGGATGCTGCGGCCGGCAGGCCAACACGATAAAACCAACAGACAAACCGACAAAATAATCAATGATATGGAAACAAAAGAAGAGAAAGGCGAGAGAATAGCGAAGGCGAGCATGGAGGTGATAGAGCTCCTCGGCGACGGGGGGTTCACTAACGGCGAGAGCGCCGTCATACTCACGCGTTGCCTGGCGTCGCTGATCGTCGCCAACACCGACAAGGGGAAAAGAGACGAGACGCTGGCCACCGGCATCATGTTGCCGACGGAATCGGTGGCGAGGCTCGAGAAGGCTATCGATGCAGGCGTCCTGGAGAAGCCGGAGGAGGGAGGAGGGGAATGAGTCCCCTCACTCCCCTCCGGCGGCATGGTAGGCGCGTATGGCGCGCACGATGTATGCCGACTGCTTCCCGCGCCCGAGGGCGTCGAGGATCGCCGCCACATCGTCGGGCACCCGCAGCGCGATCGAGCGTGCCGTGGAGCGGGGCCTTCCGGCCCCCTTGCGGGCCCCTCCCCATGAGGCGGGGGCGGCCTGCGTGAGATCATCAACGTTTTGCATGATTCAAGTAATTTGGTTAACTTTGCGACACTGAATCAAAAGGCGATGGGGAGGGCTTCCGCCCTCCCGGAGGTCAGAACCGGATTTCGATTTTAAACCTGACCCTCCACACTTTGAAAGAGACTGCAATCTTCGTTTTCATCGTGTATCGTCTTTTGGTTCTTCCTCCCGGTCTACCGGTCGGAGGATTCACCGGCAATCTCTCTTGACTGCACTGCAAAGTTAGCGAATATTCTTGAATTAGCAAAATTATTTCAAGATTATTTGCTGACTTTTTTTATGTCGAAGACATTAAATCTATTCGGTGAGGAGGCGGCCGCATTCCCGGGACAGAAAGGCGTCTCCCATAAATCCGGCTTCGAGGATTACGAGGGCTTCGTGGAGAAGTTCAAGCCTAAGAAGACCACTGACGACTGCTACACTCCGGAGCCCGTCTACGAGGCGATAAAGGGATGGGTGTCGGCCAACCTCATGCCGCTCGACGGCGTGGAGGTCGTGCGCCCCTTCTGGCCAGGGGGCGACTACGAGGGCCACGGCTACCCCGAGGGGTGCCTCGTGCTCGACAACCCGCCGTTCTCGATGCTGGCGAAGATCCGGCGTTTCTACTCTGCGCGGGGCATCCGCTACTTCCTCTTCGGGCCGACCCTCACGTTTGCCAACTGTGCGCGGGAGCTCGACGACACCTACATCATCTGCAACGCCAGGATCACCTACGCGAACGGAGCGGTCATCCCTACGAGCTTCATCACGAACATCCCGTGCGACCTGCGGATATGGGTGGCCGGAGACCTCTCCGCTAAAATCGACGAGGCCGACAGCCGGAACAAGGCGAGAGCGGGGAAGAATGCGCTGCCTGTATACCAATATCCCATGGAGGTGGTGTCACCGGCCATACTACAGAAAATAGCGCGCAGAGGAGTGGACTTCAAGGTAAGGAAATCGGAGTGCGTGAGCATCTCTAAGCTCGACTGTCACCGAGCCACAGGCAAGACGATATTCGGAGGCGGCTGGCTCATCAGTGAGCGTGCGGCGGCGAAGAGAGCGGCAGCTGAGCGTGCGGCGGCTGAGCGTGCTGCGGCTGAACGTGCTGCGGCGGAGAGAGCGGCAGCGAGGGATGTCATATACTGGCCGCTGTCGGACGCCGAGAAGGAAGTGGTCAGGGGCCTCGGGAAAGGGAAAAAAGGGAGCGGGTAGGACGCTCCCTTGGCTGGATGCTTATCGTCACGCCACTACCCAGAAGCAAAATACCTTGCCGCTTTTGGGATAGATGACTCTACCGTTCTTGCGGATGTAGCGGGCGAAGACGAGTTTACACTCCTTGCCATTAACCACTTTTGAAGTCTGCATTGCACAACACCTCCTTTCCGACTGTAACCGGGTCACGGCTTGCCTTAGTTGTAGGATGGGCAAGAAAAAACCCCGGCATCCTACCTCCGGGGTGATTCGTCAAAAAAGACGGGACAAGGAGGGATTTGCGGAGATGTTGTGCAAGCCTCCTTCAAAAGTGGTTCGCAAAGTTAACAAATTCCAGACACTGTTATTCGCATTCCGAACATTAATTAACCAAATTAACCTGGCAAAAGTTAATTTTAACGCATAAATCACAAGATGAACAGACTGAGGAAACTGGTGGCCACGAGATACACGCTCGGCGAGGACGGCGAGCTGAAGGAGGAGGAGAGTCATGAACGATCATAAACGGAGAGACAACATGGACAGACAGGAGAGAAGAGACGGCCACGCCGGGAGAGCGGCGGCCGTGATGCGGCGGATCAACGCCGAGGGATGGAGGCAGCGCAAGCAGTGGCGCGACAGATGGATCGCCTTCGCCGACGCCTCCTATACGGAGAGCGGCAACATGGGGCTCACCTTCATGCTGCGGGGCTCCGACAAGTACAACGCGAGGGTGCTGCGCGACAAGGTGAAGGCGGTGCTGCTGCCGGGCGTCTCGCTGAGGAAGTCGCCGGGGGCGTCCCGACTCGTGCGCGACGTCACCGACGGCCTGCTGCGGGGCTCCGACAAGGCGAGGCGCCTCCGGAAGGAGAACGAGATCGTGACGCTCGACGTGGAGGTGACCGAGGGGTTTGTGGTCAAGTATCTGGGAGGAGGTGAGCCATGAGGACAGAGACCCTGACGCCGAGGGCTCCGGAGGCCGCTCCGGCCACGGAGGAGGCGCGGACCTTCGAGATCTGCGTCGGCAAGAGCCGCAAGCAGCAGAAATACCATAACATGGAGGTGACGTGGGAGTGGCTCTCGAGGCGCTTCCGCGAGACCGTGGCGGGGTCGGAGACCGCCGCCGGGTGGGAGGAGATGACCAAGGACCAGCAGGGGGCCGTCAAGGACGTCGGCGCCTACATCGGCGGCCACCTGGAGGGGGGCGTGCGCAAGGGCAACAGGAACTGCCGGCGCTCGCTGGTGGCCCTCGACTACGACGACGCCATCGACCCCGGCGAGCTGTGGGAGCGCGTGACGAAGGCGACAGGAGGGGCGTGGGCGCTGATGCACTCCACGCGCAGCCACACGCCGGAGAAGCCGAGGCTGCGGGTGGGGGTGACCCTCCACGGACCGCACTCCCCCGACCGCTACCAGGCCGTGGCGCGCACCTTAGCGGCCGACATCGGGGCGCCGGGCATCGACCCGAGCACCTTCGAGCTCACGCGCGTCATGTACTGGCCCAGCCACCACCGGGACGTCGAGCCCGTCTTCCGGGTCATCGACGACCCGGAGGCGGGGCCCGTGGACACCGACAGGCTGCTGGAGCGCTACCGCGACCCGCGCGACT
>USHH01000092.1 GCA_900554345.1 uncultured Bacteroidales bacterium
CAGAGAGCACCGCCCCCCCCGCCCTTGCCGTCCCAGTGGCCGTCAATCCCGTCGATGTGGCCGGCCCGCTGCCCGCGCGCACAGAGCCTGCTGTGGCGGAAACGGAGGTCCAGACCCCGGCGCAGACCGCCCCGCGCCAGACGCAGGCCACCTGGCAGAGACAGGCTCCCGCGCTGCCGCGAATCCCGGCCGGCCCCGCCAACATCGTGCCCCCCTACCGCCACGACGCCACTTTCATGTATCCCATAGCGGGAAAGACAGGCGCACCGCAGGCCGACACCGCCGACACGCGTCAGACACTTCCCGCCGACTCCGTCTCCATGGCCGCCGACTCCACGGCTCAGGCAGAGAAGGCGCCCCCGGCCATAGTGCTCACCCCGCCGCGCGGACGGCAGCTCCCCGAGATCAGCATGCCCGACTCCACCTCGTGGATCACCGGACTGCTCCTGCTCCTCTTCTGCCTCGTATGCTTCCGCTTCCGCAACAACAAGAAATACGTCAGCGGGCTTCTGCGCGACCTTTTCGAGGTGCGCGAGCGCCACAACGTCTTCGACGACACGGTGCGCGAGACCTCCTTCCTGGTGCTTCTCAATATCCTCTGGAGCGTGAGCGCCGGGGTGCTGCTCTGGGGCGTCCTCATATGGGCGATGCCCTACGACGCCACCTTCAGCTTCACCATGCCCCCCTCTCCGGAGCGCGCCATCAAGATATGCATCGGGGTGACGCTCTGCTACACCATCCTCATGTCGGGGGCGTACTATCTCGTGGGCAGTGTCTTCTCCGACCGGCGACACGCCGCCATGTGGGTGAAGGGATACGCCGCCAGCCAGGCCCTCCTCTCCGTGCTTTTCTTCCCGCTCGCCCTGCTGTGCCTCTACTACCCGCAATGGCGGGGAATCATCCTCGCAGTGGCCCTCGGAGGCTTCATCCTGGCCAAAATCATATTTATATGCAAAGGTTTCAGGATTTTTTTCGCCCAACTTTCGTCGTGGGTGCTATTTTTGTACTACCTTTGCAGTCTGGAACTGGTGCCTCTCGCACTCACCTTCTTTTCCGCATGCCAACTATGCGCCTATCTGCTGCACTGAACACCGCAGCCGTCATAACACTACAGTAATGAAGATAAAGAAAATCCTGGTGTCGCAGCCACGTCCTGCCAACGAAAAGTCGCCTTATTTCGACATCGCCACGCGCCATAATGTCGAAATCGTGTTTCGCCCCATGATCAAGGTCGAGGGCCTGACATCGAAAGAATTCCGACAGCTCAAAATCAACCTCGCCGACTTCACGGCCGTGATTTTCACGTCGAAGGCCGCCGTCGACCATTTCTTCCGCCTCTGCGAGGAGATGCGCGTCAACGTCCCCGACACGATGCGCTACTTCTGCACCACCGAGGCCATCGCCCTATATCTTCAGAAATATATCGTCTACCGGAAGAGGAAAATTTCTTTCGGCACCTCCGGAAAGCTCGACGACCCGCATCTGGTGCAGGCCATCGTGAAAAACCACAAGGAGAAGTTCCTCTTCCCGGTCTCCGACGTGCATAAGGACAGCCACGATATCCTCACCCAGAACAAGATCGACTTCACCGAGGCCGTGATGTACCGCACCGTGAGCAACGACTTCACTCCCGACGAGCCCTTCGACTACGACCTGCTCCTCTTCTTCAGCCCCCAGGGTATCGCCTCGCTGCAGAAGAATTTCCCCGACTTCGGCAAAGACGACCAGCAGATGTATATCGGCACTTTCGGCGCCGCCACCTCGCAGGCCGTGACCGACGCCGGCCTCCGGCTCGACTTCCAGGCTCCCACCCCCGAGAACCCCTCGATGACCGCCGCCCTCGACGCCTTCCTCACCGCCAACGAGGCCGATAACGCCGACTGACGTCATGAACACCGTCGACGACTCCCTCCTCTCGCGTCTATACCTCAAGGACACGGCCTTCCAGAACCTCATGCAGAAGCGCATCTTCAATGTGCTTCTCATAGCCACCCCCTACGACGCCTTCATCATGGAGGAAGACGGCCGGGTGGAGGAGCAGGTGTATTTCGAATACGTCTCGCTCAACCTCTCCTCGCCGCCGCGCTTCACCAAGGCCGCCAACTACGCCGAGGCCTACGAGCTGCTCGGCAGCCGCGAGTTCGACCTCGTCATAGCCATGCCCGGCGTCGATGTGGGAGAGACCTTCAAGGAGGCCCGCAACATCAAGGAGCGCTGGCCCGGCATCCCATTCGTGGTGCTCACTCCCTTCTCCAAGGAGGTGAGGCGCCGCATCGCCAACGAGGACACCTCGGCGGTCGACTACGTCTTCTCCTGGCTCGGCAACGTCGACCTCATCCTGGCCATCATCAAGCTGATCGAAGACCGCATGAACGCCGACAACGACATCATCCACGTCGGCGTGCAGACCATCATCGTGGTGGAGGATTCAATCCGCTTCATATCCTCGCTCCTCCCCGACCTTTTCCGCTACTTGCTCCGCCAGTCGATGACCTTCTCCACGGAGGCCCTCAACGAGCACGAGCAGATGCTACGCATGAGGGGACGCCCGAAGGTGCTCTTCGCACGCGACTACGCCGAAGCCACGGCGCTTGTCGACCGCTACGGCTCCCACGTGCTCGGCGTGATCTCCGACGTGCGCTTTCCCGTCGACGGCGTCAAGAATCCCGACGCCGGATTCTTGCTCGCCGACTACGTACGCCGCTCCCAGCCTTTCGTGCCCGTCATCATGCAGAGCCAGGAGAGCGACAACCGCCTCCGCGCCGAGATGCGCGGCTTCGCTTTCCTCGACAAGAACTCCAAGACACTCCCGCAGGAGCTCCGCGACCAGCTCGCATTCCTCTTCGGTTTCGGCGACTTCATAGTGAAGGACCCCGCCACCGGAAAGGAGATCATGCGCATCCACGACCTCAAGGGGCTCCAGAAGAATATCTTCAACATTCCCTCCGACGCCCTCTTCTACCACTGCGCCACCAACGACATCTCGCGCTGGCTCTATTCCCGCGCCCTCTTCCCCATCGCGGAGGCGGTGAAGAGCTTCCGCTTCACGGAGATAGAGCAGGCACCCGCCGTCAGGAAGCTCGTCTTCGAGTGTATCGTGAAATACCGCCGCATGAAAAACCGCGGCGTGGTGGCCGTATTCCGCAAGGACCGCTTCGACCGATACAGCAATTTCGCGCGCATCGGCCAGGGCTCGCTCGGAGGCAAGGGTCGCGGCCTCGCATTCATCGACCAGATCATCAAGCGCCATCCGCAGTGCGACAGTTTCAAGGGTGTGGAGATCTCCATCCCCCGTACCGTAGTGCTCTGCACCGACATCTTCGATGAGTTCATGGACCTCAACCGCCTCTATCCGGTGGCGCTCTCCGACGCTCCCGACTCCGAGATCCTCGCCCGTTTCCTCGAGGCCCGGCTCCCCGAGAGCCTGCTCGAGGACTTCCTCGCCCTCTTCGATGTGGTCGACCGTCCGCTGGCCGTGCGCAGCTCCTCGCTGCTCGAGGACTCCCACTACCAGCCTTTCGCCGGCATCTACGCCACATACATGATTCCGCACCTCGACGACACCCGCAAGATGCTCGAGCTCCTCTC
This sequence comes from uncultured Bacteroidales bacterium, assembly GCA_900554345.1. Lineage (GTDB taxonomy): Bacteria > Bacteroidota > Bacteroidia > Bacteroidales > Muribaculaceae > Lepagella. The sequence goes on from USHH01000092.1 coordinate 3,589, forward strand.
CAACGCGGTGAAGAGCGTCTACGCCTCCGTCTTCTTCCGCGACTCAAAGGCCTACATGAACGCCACCAGCAATGTCATCGACCAGGAGAAGATGGCGGTGATCCTCCAGGAGGTGGTGGGCGAATACCACGACGGCTACTACTATCCGTCGTTCTCCGGCGTGGGGCGCTCCATCAACTACTACCCCGTGGGCGACGAGGTGGCCGAGGAGGGCGTGGCGGAAGTCGCCGCCGGTCTCGGCAAGTATATCGTCGACGGCGGCATGGCGCTCCGCTTCTCGCCGGCCCATCCGGGAAAGGTGCTCCAGACCTCCACTCTCCAGCTCGCGCTCCGCGACACGCAGACCACGCTCTACGCGCTCCCCTCGAGCGCCGAGGCTTCCGAGCGCTTCACCACCGACGACGGCTTCAACATAGTGCGCCTCAGTGTGGCCGACGCCTTCCGCTCCGGCTCGCTCAAATACCTGGTGTCGACCTACGACGCTGACGACCACGTGCTCCGCGACACGGGCTTCGGCCCCGGCCGCAAGGTGGTGACCTTCGCCAATGTGCTCCGCCAGAACGTCTTCCCGCTCGCCGACATCGTGGCCTTCATGCTCTCCACCGGGCAGTATGAGCTCGGGCGGCCGGTAGAGATAGAGTTTGCCGGCAATATCAACCCCGACGCCATGTCGTCGGAGCATAAGGGAAAGCTCTACTGGCTCCAGATGCGCCCGATCGTCGACCGCAAGGAGATGCTCGACGACTCGATAATGAAGGTCGACGACAGCACGCTGCTGCTCCGCAGCGACACGGCCCTTGGCCACGGCATCATGGACAATGTGCGCCACGTGGTGTATGTGCGTCCGCAGGGCTTCGACCGCATGCGCAATCCGGAGCTCGCCCTCGAGGTGGCGCGTCTCAACGACATGCTGCTCGAGCGCAACGAGCCCTACATCCTCATCGGCCCGGGGCGATGGGGCTCGTCCGACCCCTCGCTCGGCATCCCCGTGAAGTGGAGCCAGATCGCCGGCGCGCGCCTCATCGTGGAGTCGGCCCTCCCGGGCTACAGCATAGAGCCCTCGCAGGGCACCCACTTCTTCCAGAACCTCACTTCGTTTGGCGTGGGATATTTCACCGTCGACCCCTCGCGGGGCAACGGCTTCTTCGACTCCGAATGGCTCGACGCGCAGCCGGCCGTCTACGAGAGCGACACGCTCCGCATGGTGGAGTTTCCCTCTCCGCTTCCCATCGCCATCAACGGCATGAAGCGCCGCGGCATCGTGGCGAAGCCCGTATGAGCGGCTCCCGGTCAGGCTTCGTCTCTCCGTTGGGCGCGTGGCTGCATCCCTCACGCACGGCCCGCGAGCTCGCCGAGGCCCAGGCCTCGCTGCGCGACAATGCGGAGCGCCTCTCGGCGCTCGGCTCGTCGCTCGAGGCGCTGCGCCGCGACATGGCCACCCGCGACGCTGAGGTGACGTCGCTCGCGCTGCGCCTCACCAATTCGCAGACGCGTATCGTCTGCCTTCAGGAAGACCTCCGGCAGGCATACATCAAGATGGAGGACAATGAGGAGGTGACGCGCCGCATGGACGAGCTCGACCGCCGTCTCGCCGGCTTCGAGAAGGTGAAGCGTGAGTATGAGAAGACTATCGCGGAGCTGCGGAGCCGCCTGGCCGACGCACGCGCCACAATCCGCACGCTCACCGGCGAGGACATCGACAACGAGCTCACCGACATCGACATGCTGCCTCTCCCGCCCCGCCGGAGCCACCGCCCCCTCCGCCGCGACCAATCATTCGACTTTCCCAAATCCGATCAGCACCCCGACTGGCTCATCCCCCTCCCCGACTCCCTGTAGCCGACGACAAAGCGGGCCCGCACCGGATGGATGCGGGCCCGCTTTATATATCGAAATCCGGATTTGCGTCAATGAAATGGAATCGCTAACTTTGCTGCATGAAGAAACCGCTCACGATAAATTCCTTAATCAAGGAGGCAAAAGAGTTCTGTAAAGTCAATTCAGGCTTGTATCGGACTGAACTGTTCGGCATTACCGACGGGAAGGCAGTCGGCACATTTGTGGAACATATTTTCCAGAAACATCTCCAGGAACGATATGACCTGACTGTCGGCAACTCGGCAAACGGGCTGGATCTACCTTCCGTCAATACCGATATAAAGGTCACCTCAATCAAGCAACCTCAATCAAGCTGTCCGTTTAAAGACAGCAAACAGAAGATTTTCGGTCTTGGCTATAATCTGCTTGTATTCGTCTACAATAAATATGATGACCCTGCCACTAAAAAAGGAATGCTTGATTTCGTGTCGTGCTGCTTTGTCGACAAGAGCCGCACTGCTGATTTCCAGACAACCACGGGAATCCATAAGATAATCTCAAACCAAGGCAACCAAGACGATATTTTCGCATTCCTGACGGAGCATCATATTCCATGTGATGAAGTGACACTTTATCAAATGGCAGCTGAGATATTGACCCATCCGCCGCAAATCGGATATCTGACAATCTCCAATGCCCTGCAGTGGCGGCTACATTACCGACGCATCGTCTCTCTGGCTGAAGATGTTGACGGAATCAAGCAGATAATAAGGTTTTCGGAATGAGGGATTTGATCGAGCGGCTGCGTCTCATTGATTACAAAGACGCGAATGCCATTATAAAGGATATAAGCGGTATAGTGGATTTCTTCTCCTCAGATGAAGACAAAAGAGACTTCATCTCAGCCCATGAAGTCGAAACCGCCATCGCCGGCGAAGACCGGGTCTCTTACGGTGACTGGCAGACTCCGCAACAATTAGCGGAGAAGGTATGTGAACGACATATCCGGAAATACGGCTACCCCGATATCGTGATAGAGCCGACATGCGGCCTCGGTTCTTTTGTAATGTCCGCTTTGGACAAATTTCCCGACCTGACTGAGATACACGCAGTGGAAATCAACAGTCGGTATGTCTCGGAGCTTAAATTCAACCTCCTCAGGAATGCCTTGCTCTCCCCTCGGCAAAACTATCCGGACATCTACATCCATAATGCAGATTTCTTCAGATTCGACTTCTCACCCATAATCCGGAAAGCCCGGTCCAACAACTGGGACCTGGCGATCATCGGTAATCCTCCATGGGTCACCAATAGCTCCCAGGGTCGCAACAACTCGCTTAATCTCCCACTGAAGCAAAACAGCTTTGGACTCAAAGGCATCGAGGCGATAACCGGCAAAAGCAATTTCGACATCAGCGAATATATCACCCTGCAGTTGTTGAGGATGTCGCAGCAAAACAAGGGAGGCATCTCGTTTCTGCTGAAGAATTCAGTAATACGGAATATACTGAACAAGCAGAAAAACGCCCCCCTGAATATCGGAGACATCACGCAGGAATCGATTGACGCATCCGCTGAATTCAATGTCTCGGTAGATGCCTCCTGCTTTTGCGCCCGATTCGACAGCGGGCCGGCGATGGTCTGCCAGATCACTGATTTCTACAGCGGCAGATACATCAGGAAATATGGATGGGTGGCCGATTCGTTTGTAGCCGACGTAGACATATATCAACGCTTCGCCCCCTATGACAGTACATCCACATACGAATGGCGGTCAGGCATCAAGCATGACTGCGCCTCGGTGTTGGAGCTGACGCTTGACGACGGAGTGTTTCATAACGGATACGGCGAGAGGGTTGACATCGAGGATGACCTGATCTTTCCGCTCTTGAAAAGCTCCGACATAAAGCGTCATCATGACAGCCAGTGCCGGAAGTATATCATTGTCACTCAGCGGAGAGTCGGGGAAGACACCTCAGCCCTGAAATATACACACCCGCGAGCTTATGCATATCTGACCTACCATATCGATGATTTTGTAAGGCGTAAGAGCAGCATTTATAAGGGAAAGGATGTTTTCAGCATCTTCGGCATCGGAGCCTATTCCTTCAAGCCCTTTAAGATTGTAGTCTCGGCGCTTTATAAAGACATCGATTTCCGGCTTGTGGCTCAATATGAAGGGAAACCGGTAATGGTTGATGACACCTGCTACCAGCTGGACTTCGATGACATCGGCGAAGCGAATGCCGTCTATGCAGCCGTTCAGAGCGAGGAGATACAATCACTGTTGGGATCCCTTGTCTTCAAGGATGCCAAACGGGTCATAACCAAAGGCATCCTCGCCCGGCTCAATCTGGAGGGGGTATGCCGCGACAAAGGGATTTCCTTGAAGTCAAGACTACACAATTCGGGAAAAATAATGCCCCCCTCCTTATTCGGGTAGAGTATGATGAAAGCGGGCCCGCACCGGATGGATGCGGACCCGCCTTTATAGAGGTCTGGCCGGGGGTCAGGCGTCGTATTTGGCGAAGTCGGTCTGGCTCATGTCGCCCGTCTCCATGAATGTCTCGTGGAGAGCGAAAGCGGCCTTGAGGTTGTGGGGAAGATGTCCGCCGCCCTTCTGGGCGAGCTTCAGGTAATCCCACATCAGCTCCTTGTACATGGGATGCACGCAGTTCTCGATGATGCACTCCGCCCTCTGGATCGGGTCCTTGCCGCGAAGGTCGGCGACACCCTGCTCCGTAGCGATCACCTTCACCGAGTGCTCGCTGTGGTCGACGTGCGACACCATCGGCACGATGGCCGAGATCTTGCCGCCCTTCTGGATCGACGGGCAGGAGAAGATCGAGAGGTAGGCGTTGCGCGAGAAGTCGGCCGCGCCGCCGATGCCGTTCATCATC
>USHH01000093.1 GCA_900554345.1 uncultured Bacteroidales bacterium
CGCCAGCCAGTCGTGGCCGTTCCCGTCGCAGCTCATGCTCGGTTTCACGGCCCGCTACCGATCCGGCGACCTGGCGTTTGCCGACGGAGAGCTCACCGCAGGCGCCTTCTTCAGCCGCGACAGCCTCCCGATGCTCCCTACGCCCCCGTCCCTCTCCCGGGCTCTGATCGACGCCTGGACGAGGGGCGATTTCGACTGACTCTTCCTCCCGCACCGTATCCTCCCCTCCCGGTGGCATAGAACCATTGAGAGGCAACGTTTGTTAAAAGATTAAAAATTTTGTCTGAAATGTTGAAATCCGCATCATGAGGAAGACCCGCCACATCCTTCAGAAAGTGCCCGCGTGGCTGTTCACCGTCGTTACGGTGGGCGCGGTGCTCTGGCTCACACTCGCCCCCAGGCCTCTGGGCGACGAGGATATCCCTCTATTCCCGGGTGCCGACAAGATTGCCCACGCCCTGATGTTCGGCTTTCTCACGGTCATGATCCTTCTTGACTGGCAGCGTGCCGGAGGCTGGCGACACGTGTCGGCCGCCGGGATATGGACCGCCGCCCTCTCCTCGACCGCCCTGGGAGTGGCCGTGGAGTTCATGCAGCGGGCCATGCATGCCGGCCGCGGCTTCGAGGTGGCCGATATGGTGGCCGACGGTGCCGGCGCCCTCCTTGCGGCCCTCCTGTGGGGGCTCCTCCAGTCACGTTGGAGCCGCATTCCGCGATGACGCTATTATAATGGTTTCACATTCATATTGAAGAGTTATGAGCGAAGAGCATAAAAACAATGTCGAGACCCCGCAGCCGAAGGCGACCGGCCGGCGGCATCTCATACGCAATCCGTGGGTGAGGATTCCGTTGAAGACGCTGATGTGGCTCGTCGTAGCCGTACTGATGATTCCGGTGCTCCTCTACATCCCTCCGGTGCAGACGCTGGTGAAGAACGTGGCCTGCCGCTACATCGCCTCCTCCACCGGAATGAAGGTGGGCATCGACCGCTTCCGCCTCCGTTTCCCCGTTAAGGTAGAGCTCGACGGCGTCTATGTGCTCGACACTTCGGCCGACACCATGGTCAGGGCCTCGCGGCTCGTGGCTGATGTCAGGCTCATGCCCCTTCTCTCGCTCGACGTGAAGATCAACCGCCTCCTCCTCGAGTCAGGCTATTACCGCATGGTGAGCCCCGACTCCTCGATGGTGCTCGCCCTCGACGCCCGGCGTCTCGAAGTCGACGACAGAAGCTCGTTCGACATCGCCTCCGGCGACATCAGCCTCAACCGCGCCGATGTCTACGGCGGCTCACTCTCACTGTATATGGACGTGTGGAGGCAGAAGCCCACGCCGACCGACACTGCATCCACTCCATTCCTCATCAAGGCCAACGACCTGCGTCTCCACGACTTTTCGTTTGCCATGTCGATGCTTCCCACCATCGACACCCTTACCCTCCGTGCCGCTGACGTCGCGCTGGCGAAGGGCGTGGTCGACCTGCGTTCCGGCAACATCCGGGCCAGCTCAATGAGAGTGGCCCGCGGCGCCTGCTCCTATATCGCTCCCACGCCCGAATATGTGGCCGCACATCCCGTGCCCGTCGACTCCACATCCGCTTCCCAGCCCATAAGGATAGCCGCCGACAGCGTATCCCTCGACTCCTTTTCCGTGCTTTACGCCATCAAGGGCGCCAAGCCTCTCCCGGGCTTCGACCCCTCCTATATCAGCCTCTCCGATGTCGGCATCGGCATGAGGAATTTCTTCAACGAGGCTTCCACTGTGAAGCTCCCCGTCACGCGCCTCGCCGCTAAGGAGCGCTCCGGGCTCGTGGTGACTTCCGCCCGGGGCAATGTAGATATCGACTCCACGGGAATCACGCTCGACAATCTTAATGTCAGCACTCCCTACTCATCGCTCACAGCCACTGCCGGAATTCCCTTCGCCCTCATGGAGATGAAGCCGGAGGCACCGCTCGCGGCAAGCATCAGCGGCTCGCTGGGCATACCCGACGTCGAGGCGTTTATGCCCGATGTGAAGCCAATGACCTCCTCGCTGCCCCGCCGCGATCCCATAGCGCTCGCCCTCGAGGCCGGAGGCACCCTCTCCCGCGCCTCTATCAGGCGCCTCGAGGTGGCGGGCTGGTCAAAATATAGCGTTTTGAGCAGGGTGCTTTTGCCTGAGCCGGATTCGCCGACAATGCCCTCGACTTCAACCGGATGAAGGGCGAGGTCGTGTTTGACGCCCGCCTCGACAATCCTTCCATCATGTCGGCCCTCCTCGGCAACGCCGGATTCAAGGTGCCCGCCTTCTCCCTCAAGGGCACTGCGGCTGTCGCGTCGAGGGCTTTCGATGCCGACATGCGGCTGCTCACTCCGGAGGGCGACATAGCCGCCACCGGCTACCTCAGCCTCTCATCGGAAGGCTACACTGCGGATATCGACGTCAGACGTTTCAATGTGGGCCAGATCATGCCCTCGCTCGGCATCGGCGTGGTCGATGGATCGTTACGCGCCGACGGCGCGGGATTCGACCCGACACGTCCGGGTGCGGAAACGCAGATCGAGGCGCGGATCGGATCCATCGAATACAACAGGCGTCACATCGACGGCATAGATGCCGATATCTCCCTGCGCGACGGCAGTTTCGACATCTCCGCCTCCACCCACAACCGGTATGCCAACATCGATATCGACGGTTCAGGCACGCTCGCACCCGATTACTACACTTTCGACATCCGCACCATGGTCAGGGAGCTCAACCTCTACGAGCTCGGCATGTCGAAGACTCAGAACGCCGGGTGCTTCGATATCTTCCTGAAGGGAAGCGCTGCCCCGCAGCGCTGGCTCTACGACGCCGACCTCCGCATCGACAGCATACAGTGGACCTCCGGCAACAGCTTCTATCGCGCCGCCGCCCCCATCACCTTCCGCCTTGACGCCCGCGAGCAGAGCGTCGACGCCTTCGTCACCGCCAACCGCGCCCGCCTCGACCTCTCGGCACGGACAGGGCTCCGCTCCATCGTCGACCTGATGCCGCTGGTGGCTGACTCCCTGTCGGCGCAGATCGCCCGCCGCGACCTCAATGTCGAGGCCCTCCAGCAGGCCCTCCCCCCGTTCAGCCTCGACCTCGCGGCTTCCGGCAGGGGCATACTCGGCCAGTTCCTCCATGCCTCCGGAATGAACGTCGACAGCATACACGCCTCTTTCTCCAACGACTCCCTGCTGCGGGGCTCCGCTCTCGCCATGCGCCTCAACACCGGCTCAATGATGCTCGACACCCTATCCCTCGCTCTTCAGGAGCGAGGCCGGCTCATCGACTACAAGGCCCATCTCGGCAACCGCAAGGGCAACCTTCCAGAACTCGCCGGCGTCGATATCAACGGATATTTCGGCTCCAACCGTCTGCTCGCCTCCGTGACCCAGCGGAACGCCGCCGGCCAGACCGGATACCGCCTCGGCGTCACCGCCGCTTTGCTCGATTCGGCCGTCAACCTCCACTTCACCCCGCTCAAGGCCATCATCGCCTACAAGCAATGGAACATCAACCTCGACAACCACGTGCAGTATGACTTCAACGGCCATATCGACGCCAATCTCGAGGCCCGGAGCAATGAAAGCTCAATCGGATTGAAGACCAGTGTCTCGCAGCTCGGCTACGATCAGCTCCATCTCGCCCTCCAGAACATCCACATCGAGGATTTCCTCAACCTCTCCGTCTTCGCTCCGCCGCTCACGGCAACCGTCAACAGCGACCTGACTATCGGATACACCGCCACCGGATTCCAGGGTGGCGGCAGGCTCACCCTCTCCGATTTCACCTACGACCGGGTGCGCGTCGGCGACATAGGACTTGACCTCACGGCAGGACTCGAGAACAGCGGCGAGACATCCGCCCGTGTCGCAATGGATGTCGACGGAAAGCCGGCTGCCCTCTTCTCGACCCTCCTCGTGCCAGACTCCGTTTCCCGGAAGCTCACTCCAAAAGAGTTTGACCTCAACCTCACGCATTTCCCGCTCTCCATCGCCAATCCCTTCCTCGGCCGCGACGTGGCGAGCCTCAGCGGCGGCATCTCCGGCGCGCTCGACCTCAGCGGCTCGTTTACGGAGCCCGTACTCAACGGCAGTCTCGTCTGCGACTCCGTGGGCGTGCTCATACCGATGGCCGGCACCCGCCTGCGTTTCGACCACGAGCCCCTCACCGTCACCAACAACGTGCTCGCCTTCAACAACTACGATATCTGGGCCGTCAATTCCAACCCCATCACCATCAATGGCTCCGTCGACGCCTCAAGCCTTTCCGACGTGAAGTTTGACCTGGCGATGGCCGGGCAGAACGTCCAGCTCGTCGGCACAAGGCGCAACGCCCGCAGCCAGATCCGCGGCAACCTCTTCATGAACCTCGACGCCTCGGCCCGCGGCCCCATGAAGCACTTCACCGTCAACGCCAATGCCAGTGTGCTTCCCGCCACCGACGTCACATACGTGGTCGACATGATGGCCTCCCAGCTCGATGTCACCGATGCCGGCGGAGTGGTGAGGTTTGTCAATTTCGCCGACACCACCTCCGTGGTGAAGGCGGACTCGGTGCCCCAGACCATGGCCATGCGTGTCATCGCATCACTCGGCATCACGGCAGGAGCCCAGGTCACCGTCAATCTCGGCGAGGGCACCGACAAGGTGCAGCTCAGACCCAGCGGCACGCTCAGTTATTTCCAGAATTTCATGGGCGACATGAGGCTCAACGGACAGCTGAACCTCGGCGAGGGCTTCGCCCGCTACACCATCCCCGTCATGGGCCAGAAGACATTCGACTTCCTGCCCGAGAGCTACGTGGCATGGAGCGGCAATGTAATGAATCCTACCCTCAGCGTCCACGCCACCGACCATGTCAAGGCCACGGTGGTGGAGGGAGGCAATTCCCGTCTGGTCAATTTCCTCCTGCAGCTCAATGTCACCAACAATCTCGCGGCTCCGAAAGTGGGGTTTGACCTGCAGACGGAAGACGACATGACAATCCAGAACCAGCTCTCGTCGATGACCCCCGACCAGCGCTCGCAGCTCGCCATCAACATGCTCGTCACCGGCCAGTATAAGGTGGGAGGCACCCACACCGACACCAATATGACCAACCAGCTCTACGGCATGCTCACTTCCCAGCTCAACCAGTGGGCCGCCAAGGCTTTCAAGGGCGTCGACCTCTCCTTCGGCATCGACCAGTATGACCGCACCGTGGAGGGACGCAGCTCTACGGCCATGAGTTACAGCTACCAGATGTCGAAATCCCTCTTCAACAACCGGTTCCGCATCAATGTCGGCGGCAACTACACCACCGACGCCTCTGCCGATGAGAATTTCGCCGAAAACCTCATCAGCGACATTTCTTTCGAGTATATGCTTCGCCAGACCGCCAACATGACGATGTATGCGCGCCTCTTCCGCCACACCGGATTCGAGAGCATTCTGGAGGGTGAGATCACCGAGACCGGTGTCGGTTTCGTGATGAAACGCCGGCTGTCAAGCCTCCGCGGTCTGTTCCGCTTCGGACGCCGCCGCAAAGCCGCCGCTCCCGACTCCGTGCGGAATACCTCTGCGGCGATAAAGCCCGATTCCATAGAGGCGAAGCCTGATTCCACCAACAACGTCCCGCTATGAACAGATCGCGATATATGAAGCCGGCGCTCACCGCGCCCCTTGCCATGCTCCTGATGGTCGCCATCCTCGCCGGATGCTCCACCACCAAGCGTCTCGCCGACGGCGAGGTGCTGTACACCGGTGTGAAGAAGTTTTCCATCAATGCCGCCGACGGTGAGAAGCTCCCCGACGGCATGGTGACCGATCTCAAGAGCGCCATCGACGTCAAGCCCAACAATCCCATGCCGTTCATGTCTCCTTATGTCAGGACTCCCTTCCCCGTGGGCCTCTGGGTCTACAACAACTGGAGCGATTCCTCCGGAGGCTTCAAGGGATGGCTCTACCGGATGCTTGTCTCCCAGCCCGTGCTCATCTCCGACGTCAAGCCCGACCTCCGCGTCAAGCTCATGGAGCAGATCATGGCCAACGACGGCTATTTCGGCTCCAAGGCATCCTACAGCCTCCTATACGATAAGCGGAACCCGAAGAAGGCCCGCATCGACTACCGCGTCGATGTCGGACGCCCGTATCTCATCGACTCCGTGATTCCGCTCGGCAACGACAGGTCGAGGTTATGCACCATCATCGACTCGCTGGCGGCCCTCAACCCTTACTTCTCCAAGGGTGAGCTCTTCTGCGTCGACTCCCTTGAGTCGGCGAGGATCAAGATCACCAACCGCCTGCGCAACATGGGGTATTATTATTTCCGTCCCGACTATATCGAGTTTCTCGCCGACTCCACGATCACCCCGCAGCGGATCGCCCTCCGCTTCTCGCTCGCCGCGAATATCCCGGCGCTCGCAAAGAAAAGTTTCCGCACCGGAAAGGTCACGACCACCGTGCTCCGCCGGAGCACCCGTAACCCGGGCACTCCCGACACTCTCCATACCGACCGTGGCGAGCTCATCGTGATGCGTCCCGCTAAGCTCAGACCCAATCTTGTGCCCTCGTGCATCACTTTCCGCAAGAACAAGGTCTTCAGTGTCCGCGACATGGACCGCACCCAGACGCGTCTGGCCCGGCTCGGCATCTTCGGCAATATATCCATTCAGCCTGTCCCTTCCGATACCTCCGAGGAACACCCCACCCTCGACGTCTACATTTCCTGTCAGTTCGAGAGGCCCCTCGAGACTTCCATCGAGGTAAACGCCACATCAAAGTCAAACAGCTATCTCGGCCCGGGCCTCATCCTCGGCCTCACCAACCACAACACCTTCGGCGGCGGTGAGCGCCTCTCGCTGCGCCTCAATGCCGACTATGAATGGCAGACCGGCCGAAACCGCGGAAGCGTATTCAACAGCTACGAGTTCGGCCTCGACGCCTCTCTCGCCTTCCCGAGGCTCCTTGCCCCGAAGTTCATCAAGTCGACACGCCGGAATCTCAGCTGGACCACACTCTCGCTCGGCGCCGACCTGCTCAACAGGCCCCACTATTTCAAGATCGTGGAGTTCAACGCCGGCTTGTCATATGAATGGAACTATTCCCGCCATGTGCTCAACCAGTTCACCCCCTTCAAGCTCACCTACACCAAGCTGCTGAAGACCACCCACGACTTCGACTCCATCATGGGGCAGAATCCCGCTGTGGCCCTCAGCTTCCAGAGCCAGTTTATCCCCGAGATGAGCTATACCTACACCTACGACCGCTTCTTCGAGCGCGAGCGCATCAACGGCATCAACTTCCAGGTGATGGTGAAGGAGGCCGGCAACGTATTCGACGGCATCTGGAGCCTATGCGGACAGAAGGGCACAAAGAAGATGTTCGGCACCCCCTTCTCGCAGTTCATCAAGGGGCAGGTGCAGCTCGTCTACTCCCGGCGTCTGATCCGCGGCAGCGACCAGTGGCTCGTCTCGCGCGTCCTTGTCGGCGCCGAGCATGCCTACGGCAACTCCTCCGAGGTGCCCTATTCCGAGCAGTTCTATATCGGGGGCGCCAACTCCATCAGGGCCTTCACGGTGCGTTCGATAGGCCCCGGCAGCTACCGTGCTCCCGAGAGCGAGCGCGACGGATATTTCGACCAGACCGGTACGTTCAAGCTCGAGCTCAATACCGAATACCGGTTCCCGATCGTCGGCATCCTTCATGGCGCCGCCTTCCTTGACGCCGGCAATATCTGGCTGCTCAAGAGCGACCCGCTCCGCCCCGGAGGCACACTTTCCGGACGCACCTTCTTACGCGACATCGCACTCGGCACCGGTGTCGGCCTCCGCGTCGATGTCGGGATGATGGTGATTCGCGCCGACCTCGGCTACGGGCTTCACACCCCGTATTCCAACGGCACCGGCCATTATTTCAATGTGGCGTTCAAGGATGCCTTCGCCCTGCATCTCGCCATAGGTTATCCTTTCTGATCCATGGCCCGCAAGCAGCTCACGGCGGCCGAGAAGAGGGGAGTGCTCGTGCTCGCCGCCACCGTCTTCATAGTGATAGGCGCGGCCTCCCTCCACAACTGCCGCCGTCAGACACTGGCCCCGCTGCCCGACACATCGGCGGCCGGCGCCCCCGCCCCCGCGGCGGCCCCCCGAGGAT
>USHH01000094.1 GCA_900554345.1 uncultured Bacteroidales bacterium
GACAGGCCACGCCAGCGCGTTGACCGAGAGGGGGGAAAGGAAGCCCTGACCGACTATGAATTTACCGGTGTGGCCGACGGACACAGCCGCATCCTCTTCCATCCGCTCACGGGGCGCACACATCAGCTGCGCGTGCATGCCGCCTCGGCGATGGGGCTCGGGATGCCGATTGCCGGCGACCGCCTCTACGGCCTGAACAAGGGCAACGGTCATGAGAGGCTGCACCTGCACGCCCGCACGCTGGAATTCACATTCCCGATCGACGGCAGGCACTACCGTTTCGACTCCCCTCCTACGTTCTGAACCGCCTTATTTATCCGGCCCCATCTCAAGCACCAGGCGTCCGCCAGCCGTGATGTCGCTGAAAGGTATCCTCATTTTTTCGAGTGGCTTGCCGTTGAGCGTGGCCTTGCGGATATAGCGGTTTGTGTCGGAATTGGCCGGGGCCTCGATCACGAACTCTTTTCCGGAATAATAACGCGGGTCGAGCTTCAGCGTGATCTTATTGAAGAGCGGAGATGTAAGGTCGAGCTCCGAGCCGTCGGTCACGCCGCCGTCCATCTCGAAGAGACCCATCGCCGACATCACGAACCATGCGCCCATCTGCCCCTCGTCCTCGTCGCCTTCCCAGCCGCTGTAGGGAGTGTCGCCGTAGAAACGGTCGAGAATCTCGCGGGTGTATCGCTGGCAGAGCTCCGGATGGCCGAGATAATTGAATATGAAGGCCGCGTTCATGTTCACCTCGTTGCCCTGATTGACATAGAACTCCGCCGACTGCCCCATGGTGCGGTCGAACACATGGGCCGCGAAATTATGCCTGCGCGACTTCTCAAAACCCTCCGTGAGGCGGTGCAATGCCTCATCGCGCCCTATCAGGTCGAGGAGGCCGTCGATGTCGTGGGGCACATACCAGGAATACTGCCAGGAATTACCCTCGATGAACCCCTTGTTGGAGAAGACGTCGAATTCAGGGTCCCAGCGGCCGAGGCTGTCGCGCCGGCAGACGTATCTCAGATCCGGATGATATACGTTCTTATAGTTCATCGAGCGGCGGAAGAGCCGGTCGGCGTCATCCTGCCTGCCGAGGGCCTTTGCCAACTGCGAGGCGCAGAAATCATCATAGGCGTAGTCGAGGGTCTTCGACACGACATCGACCTCCGAAGGCATGTATCCAAAGCGTTCATAACTGCCGAGATTGATCTGCCCGCAGGTGCCTCCGGCCGGATGCGCCCCCCCTTCCGTGGTGGCCATCTTCCTGACGGCCTCGTAGATCTCCTCGCCGTCACCGCGTATCCCCTTCATGTATGCGGCCACCATGAGCGCTATCTCATGCGAGCCCTCCATAATGCCCGAATACTCGATTCCGGCGGGTCCTTTGGAAGTCCACCCGGTGTGGCGGTACATCTCCAGCTGGGTGGTGACCCAGTTGTCGATGATCTCCGGCGCCGCAAGCGACCACAGTCCGTTGAGGTTCCAGTAGGAATTCCAGAATGCGTCTCCTCCATAGACCGACTGTCCGCGCTCGAGCCGGCGCACGTTCTCGGCCGCATCGCGATAGCTGCCGTCGGCATCGTTCCAGGTCTGCTTGCCGGCATAAGCACGATACATATTGGTGTAGAACTTCCGGCGGTCGCTCTCCTTGCCGCCTTCCACTCTGACGCGCCCCAGCAGCTCATTCCATTCGGCACGCGCATCGGCCACACAGCGGTCGAAATCCCAGCCGTAAGGCCGGATAAGCTCCTCCTCGAGGTTATATCGCGCCCCCTCGGGGCTCACCAGCGAGAGGCCGGTCTGGACCTCTATCACGTCGCCCTCCGCAGTGTCGTAGGTCACGTAAGCGCCCACGCTTCCGCTGCCGGCGATTTCCGTCGTGTCGTTGACGACCACATCGCCATGCCAGCCATTGAAGGACTTGAACGGGCGGCTGAACCGGATTGAGAAGAAAAGCTTCCAGTCGTTCCAGCTGCTCCAGGGGCCTGACACACAGTCGGCATACCCCTCCACGCGGTCGGGGCCTGCGCAGACTATCCTGGCGTCATTCACACGAAAGCCGTAGTCCCACTCCGTCGGGAAGAGGAGATTGATCAGAATGCGCGAGTCGCTGCATTCCGGAAAAGTGTATTGCTGAAAACTGCACCTGGTGGTGGCGGTCATCGCGGCCTTCACCTTATGGTCGTAGAGCTCCACCTCGTAATATCCGGGGAAGGCCTTTTCGGTTTCCTTGAGTATACGCGAGTGATAGCCGGCGTTGGCACCCTTGTAGGGGGAATCGGGGCCGGGATTCATGATGGTGAGGTCGGCGGTGGCGGGCATCATCTGCAGGCCTCCCATGGTCCATGCATGGATATGCGAGAAGCCGGAGACGGAACTGATGGCGTATTCATATCCGCCCATCCACTTGTCGCCCTGGTTGTCGGGGCCTATCTGCACCATCCCCATCGGACGCTGCGCGTAAGGGCCGAGCATCCAGCGGGAGTTGGATGTGCCCGTGAAGCAGTCTACCATATCCACGGGCTCTTCCGCCGCGGCGGCCGACGCCAGCCCGCAGGCTCCGAGCAATATCAGAGCCATATATTTCATCGGTTTCATCATTTCGTCAATGTCATGTTCAGAATAATCGGGCTACTGTCACTCCTCAGCGAGAAGGTAGCCGTTGCTGCGGCATATCTCGGTGAAAGTGTCGACGAATTTCTGCGGCACGAGTATCATGCCGTTCTCACCCAGGAAGCATTCCTTGCGGATCTGCGGCTCGCCGGCAATGAATGAGACAAGGCCCGGGATGTCGGGCTTGATCTTTATGATGCGGTATTCTCCCTTGACAGGCTCTGAGCAGCAGCTCCTTTTGATGGCCTCGTCGACGGCAGCCTTGAGATTGGGATAGCGCGGGAGGTCGATTATATTTCCGAGGCTCGAGAGGGTCAGCTCGGCCGCTTTCCGGCAGGAAGCGTTCATGAGCATGGTGCGTGGCGTGATCCGGAAGCGACGGTCGCCGATAGGCTCTGTGATCTGCTTCAGATACGACAGATACGGGCATTTGTCCTTCAACACCGTGATGATGCCGTTTCTGTCGTCGATCTCCAGCATTCTGTCGAGGTCCATGACCGGCGACACATACCTCTTCTCAAGCCCGAAGGCATACTTTCCCAATGCGTTGACCTTTACATAGCGCATGGCTTCGAGCGGATCGTCGGGATTATCCAGCTGCGCCCTGTCGACAGCGATATCCACCATGCCCAGTGCGCACAGGAACTTTATCCAGTGCACGATGAAGGGGAACGTCACCTCGCCAAACCAGTCGATGGAGAAAGAGCGGGAGCTCAATTTGCCGTCATCGGATTTCCTCTTGAGGGTGTGGGCAGACAGTGAGCCCGGACTGAAGAGCGGCATATAGAACACCTTGTCGTAGCCGGGCAAGACATGGCAGAGATAGCGGAGCCTCAGGTTATGGAGCGACATCCATCCCTTTGTGGCCGGCATCAGCAGCAATGTCGTCAGCTTTATGATGTCGGGAACATTGTCATTGACGGCCCAGGTCTTGGAGAAGCCCTTGAAAGCCGGCAGGAATATGTCGAAGACCACGCCCGAGATCATGCGGGGAATGTTCTCGAAAACCGCCCGCGCGAAATCGGCTGTCTTGATACACGAGCCGGCTTTCCTGTCGATCAGGGAATAAGCGACGGTGAGCATCTCCACCCTGTCGACCGGATACCCGATATCAGAGGGGAGGAACCCCGGGGTCTCGAAATTCTTCTTTATGGCCTTGAGCCTGGCCGGCGTCAGCGTGTCGGCGCCCTGCGCCATGCCCTTATTCATTAAGTCGAGAGCTGTCAGATAGGCGAGGTCGACGGGGATATTCCCCTCGAAACTCTCAACCGCCAGATTGGCGCCTGCCGGAAGCACCGACATCACGGATGGGTCGACAGCCTCGGGCTTGATGAAGAGCTGCGCGAGCTGGCGGCGCGTGGCGGGATAGAGCGACAATTGCGTCATGCGTGGGACGTCTTTATCGCCGGGGTTGCCGAGCACGCGCGGATCCACGACCCTCAGGGGATTGAAGAGACATTCCGTCAGTCCCGGCACATTGGGCGTCAGGGGGGCGCTGACCTTCACCTCTCTGCCGAAAATGGCATGGAGCGTGGCTGAATCCACCGTAGCCATATCGAGGATCTTTCTCCACCCCTTTGTCATGGTCTCGTCGCGGCAGACCGTGTAGTAGAGGTTCTCCAGATCGGAGGCGTAGGAGGCGTATATGCGGAGCATGCTGTCTTTAAGCGACTTAACCTTCCGCTTGGGGTTTGTCTGCTGCATGAGGTCAGCGCATATCTTGGAGTCGGACTCCGGGGTGAAGACAAGTTCCTTGTTCTCGAAATATGGTGTCAGCGGAGAGATCAGCATTATCAGATCCTCCCTGGCGATGTTTTCGATTGCTAAAAACAGTTTCTCGGGCCTCACCTGCGGGAGATTGAGCTCGAGTTTTTCTTTCTTGTCCTCACGGAAGACAGACCTGAGGCGTGGCAGTCGTAATAGCTTCATGACAGTATGAAATCAATATCTTTCTCGCTGAGAAGTTTGGAATAAGAAGTGTCGGCGCTGATGAGCTCGTTGAAGAGCTCGGTCTTCTGCTGCTGGAGCTGCAGGATCTTCTCCTCGATGGTGCCGACGGTGATAAGGGAGAAGGACATGACGGTCGATTTCTGACCGATGCGGTGGAGACGGTTGACAGCCTGCTCCTCTGCGGCCTTGTTCCACCAGGGCTCGAAGATGTAGACGGTGTCGGCGGCGGTGAGATTCAAGCCGACGCCACCGACCTTGAGGGTCATCAGCAGCACCTTGCATTCGGGGTCTGACTGGAAACGCTCCACCACTTTCCTGCGGGTGCCGGCAGAGGTGGAGCCCGTCATGGTCTCACATCCGATGCCGAGCTTCTCGAGACGCTGCATCACGAGCTCGAGGCCGGCGAGGAAGTTGAAGAACACCACCGACTTATGGCCATTGCTCACCGACGAGGCCACCGACTGGATGAGCTCCTCGATCTTCGGGGAGGCCACGGCGCCGTCGGTCATGCTTTCAGGCACAGAGGCCAGCCGGCGCAGCTCGCCGAGGACCTGAAGCACGAGGAATTGCGATTTATGCACTCCATCCCTGGCGATGGCCTCCGAGACCTGACTCCGGAAGCCGAGGCGCCTGTCGTTGTAGACGGCCTTCTGCTGCGGCGACATCTCGACATAGATGGTCTGGTCGATACGGTCGGGCAGATCCTGAAGCACGTCCTTCTTCAGACGCCGCAAAATGAACGGGAAGATCTTTCTCCGCAGGGTTTCGGAGGCATCCTTGTCGCCGTTTCGCTGTATGGGATATGTGTAGGCGGTGTTGAAATCCTCGATCGATCCGAACATCGGGGGATTGAGGAAGCAGAAGAGGGAGTATAGCTCGGTGAGGTTGTTTTCCATCGGCGTGCCGCTGAGGGCATAGCGGTGGTCGGCCTGCAGGGTCTGCACGGCGACGGTGGTCTGTGCCGCGAAGTTCTTGATGTTCTGCGACTCGTCGAGCACGATTGTGTCGAACTGGATTTTCTTCAGCATCCCGATGTCGTTGCGCGCCACGGCGTATGTCGTCATCACGACCTGTGCCTTCAGGGCCTCCCTGAGGCTGCGCACCTGGCCATAATAGGTGGAATGGGTGATCTGCGGGGCAAAGCGGTCGAACTCCTTCTCCCAGTTGAAGAGGAGGCTCCGGGGCATGATGATCAGCGAGGGGCGGTCGGAGCCGGGATAGACCGTGGAGAGCAGAGCGATGGTCTGGAGGGTCTTGCCGAGACCCATGTCGTCGGCCAGACATCCGCCGAGACCATTGTCGTAGAGGTAGCGCATCCATTTCACGCCTTCCTCCTGATAGGGTCGCAGCACAGCGTTGACCGAGTGTGACACCTTAGGCTTGTCTTTAAGCCCGTTGAAGCCTTCGAGCACCTCCCTCGAGCGGCTGGCGAAAGGGCCCGCGATCTTGGCCTGGAGAAACTTCTCCACCTCCGGCACGTCGAAAAGCGTCACCCTTATGCGGCCATCCTTGTCGCGGCGCCTGAAGAGGCGCTGCAGCCTGTGGATATAGTCTCCGTCGATGATCGCGTGATTGCCGTCGCTGAGGGTCACGTAGCGCTTTCTGGAATACTGGGCCAGGAAATACGGGAGGGAGAGGTGTTCGTCGCCGATCTCCACGTCGCCCTCGCCCTCGAGATAATCGATGCCCGAGGAGAACCTGAGGTTGACCTTCGGCATGATGGCCACCACCTTATATTCCTTCAGCTTCTCGCTGCCCACCAGCCGGAACTCCTCGAGCACCTGCGCCAGATGCCTGAGCAGGAAAGAGGCAGCCGTGGCCTCCGGGATGATATAGAAACGGCCGTCCCTGTAGATTTCCTTTTTCGCCTGACGGTCGGGGGCGCTGTCGGATATCATGTCGTCGAGCTGCCCCGCGAGTTTCCGGAGGTCGCATCCCTCCACATTGCGGACCGAGAGGGAGCCGTCGTCGCCGATATGCGCCACTCTTGTAGGCTCCACTCCGGGAGGAAGCTCGTCGTCGGCAGATTCGAGCGATGCGCCCACACGCAGGTAGAGTGCCCTGTCGCTGGCCACCTTCTCCAGGAAAATCGTGGGCACCAGACGCTCCACGACCGACGATTGTGCGGGAGCCATGCCGTTGACCATAGGAGTCACATTGTCGACATAGGTCAGGAAGATGGTGAGGTATTGCCCGAGATGGTTGCGCCCCACCGGGCCCACCAGTGAGTGTATGCTCCTGAAATTATCTCCTACCGGCCTCACCTGATAGACAGTGTCGCCGTGCAGCACGTGTGAGGAGTCGAGGAATATGAAGTCTGTGGTCTTCCCGCCGTCGTCGAAGTTAAGGCGAAGCTCCGGCGTCAGGGCCGGGACATCGGTGTCGGTGTTTATGTCAAGGGTCAGATATGCGGCGCCGTCGATATACGTCAGCAGCTTACCCCTCGGACCCTTCACGTCAACCTCGCGCATGAGAATGAAGAGATAAGGGAACTCCCACAAATGACCGTCAGCGGGAGTCGCGCCTATTCCTTCCGGAGCGATGCCGAAAGGATCCCATGATTTCGACAGACGCTTAAGCTCGAGATAGAGGCGCTGTTCCGACGGCGACAGCGTCGCGCCTGCCGTCTCGCGGGTGACGGCTACGACCGGCTTACGGCCATCGATTTTCAGCATGAACCGTGGATTGCGGTCCAGAACGCCACTGTCTTTCCTTTTAATCGGGCTCAGCCCGGCAAGCGAGGATACTATGTTGTCGAAATCAGAGTTATTGGGCATATCAGTCGGGTTTGTGCAAAGATAGTGAATTTTGTGGTTAAATCACAATAAATGTCTCATAATATAGTCAAAAGCATATTTTCCGCCGTTAGGAGTCAGTTTCCGGGCTCCGTTATGCGCGCGGCCACGGGCTTCCCGTTGTAGAGGCGGATCGCGAGGCCGGCTCCGAGCGGAAGGTCGTCGGCGAGCCGGAAGCGGCGTGGCTGTATCCAGTAGTTTTGGCCGGAGTCGTCGGTGAGGCGCCACGCCACCGGGGAAGTCTTGGCGACGCTCCCCGGCTGCGGGGTCACGGCCGCTTTGTGGAATGTCTTCCTTACCTTCACCTCCGGCAGCGACTCATATATGGCCTCGTCGGCCAGAGGCATCACACGGCGATAGGTGTCTTCGGGGCTTTCGGGCGTCACGTCGTCGGGCACCACGGCTCTCAGCCGGGTGTGGAGTGCGGGCAGATGCCATCCCATGGAGCCGTAGAGGGTCTCCACTATCGAGAGCTCCCAGGCCGCCTGGGGGAGGCACCCCTTGCTGAGCCATACCTCGGCAAGGCGCAGATGTATGCGGCCCTTGAACTGCTGCTGTCCCGGCGCCTTCAGCGCCCTGGCGTAGAGGGCGAGCCTGAGACGCGGGTTTTCACCGGCAGGGATGAGCGAGGCCAGGCGGCTCCAGAGATGGAACTTTCCGGGAGCCAGAAGAATGGCGTTCCTGAGGAGACGCCGGGCGTCGTCTCTCTCCCCTTTAAGGATATGTAGGGCGGCGCGCTGGGCGAGGAGGTTGCAGGAGTCCGGGAAATCGGCAAGAGCCCTGCCGA
>USHH01000095.1 GCA_900554345.1 uncultured Bacteroidales bacterium
CCGCAGACGGCTTGGAGAAAGTGGAAAATTATGGGGGTGCCTGCCATAGCGGATGGTGTTTAGCGGATATTGAAACATAGCGCCGCGTGGAGACGCGGCGCATATCGGGAGGGAAGGAATGTCAGGCATACTGCTGAACGTGGCGCACGAGCGCGTCGCCCTCCATCTCTCCGGAGCCTCGCCACATCTCCTCGCCCCCTTTGAAGACGATGAATGTGGGAATCGACTCCACGCCGAGCTCCGATGCGAGTCCGTTGTTTTCGTCGATATCAAACTGATAGACATTGGCTGTGCCTTCAAGAAGGGCCTTGACATCGGCCACGACGGGCATCATGCGCTGGCAGTGGGGACACCACGAGGCATAAAACTCCACCAGTACGAGACCTTTGTCGGCCTTCAGCTCGTTGATTTTATTTGCATCCATAATATCCTGTATGTTTAAAATAAGAAACCTGTGCTGCTTGCATGAAGAGCAGTCTGACACTATTTCAACAAAGAAAAGGGGGAATGGTTGAGGGTTCCCGCAGAGGCGCCGGAATAAAAAATGCCCCGTTTCAAAAAAAATTTCACAATTATCGCGGCATTTTTAGAAATTTTATTTAATTTTGGGGCACAAACCTGAGTCGCCCATTTCCGACAAAGGGGAAACCCAATATTAACGACCATTTATCCTTAAAACAACCAAACCATGATTATCGGAATTCCGAAAGAAATCAAAAACAACGAGAACCGCGTGGGCGCGACACCCGCAGGCGTGAAAGAGCTCGTGAAACACGGGCATGAAGTCTATGTGCAGCAGACAGCCGGCGAGGGAAGCGGATTCTCCGACGAAGAATATAAGCTCGCAGGGGCCACCCTGCTTCCCACCATCGAAGACGTCTACGGCGTGGCCGAGATGATCATCAAGGTGAAGGAGCCGATCGAGCCTGAATACAAGCTCGTGAAGAAAGGCCAGGTCGTCTTCACATATTTCCATTTCGCATCCGAGCGTCCGCTTCTCGACGCCATGCTCGAGTCGGGCGCCACCTGCATCGCCTACGAGACCGTGAGGGGACGTCAGGGCGACCTCCCGCTGCTCATCCCCATGAGCGAGGTGGCAGGCCGCATGTCGATCCAGGAGGGAGCGCGCTTCCTCGAGAAGCCCCAGGGGGGCAAGGGCATGCTGCTGGGCGGCGTGCCGGGCGTGAAGCCGGCCAAGGTGCTCGTGCTGGGCGCCGGCGTCGTAGGACGCAACGCCGCGCTGATGGCCGCCGGCCTCGGCGCTGACGTCACCATCACCGACATCTCCCTCCCGACCCTGCGCCACTGCGCCGAGGTGATGCCGAAAAACGTGAAGACCCTCTACAGCTCCCACCACAACATCGAGCAGGCCCTTCCCGAGACCGACCTCGTGATCGGCTCCGTGCTCATCCCGGGCGCCAAGGCTCCCCACCTCATCACCAAAGATATGGTGAAGCTCCTCAAGCCGGGCTCCGTGATGGTGGACGTCGCCATCGACCAGGGCGGATGCTTCGAGACCTCACACCCCACCACCCACTCCGACCCCGTATTCGTGGTTGACGGCGTCATACAGTATGCCGTGGCCAACATCCCGGGCGCAGTGCCCTTCACATCGACCATGGCGCTGACCAACGCCACCCTCCCCTATGCCCTGCGCATCGCCGATATGGGCTGGAAGGCCGCCTGCAAGGCCGACAAAGGCCTCGAGGAGGGCGTCAATGTCGTCGACGGCAAAATCACGTTCAAGGCCGTGGCCGAGGCTTTCGACCTCACCTACACTCCGCTTGAACTCTAAGATATCCTATCCTGCATCATGAATCATTACGCGCCGGAGACCTGCGAAAGGCTCCGGCGCTTTTTATATCTTCAGACAGAGGGCACGGCTCACATGTCGGCCACTATCCCGCTGTCGTCGGCGACCTCATCATTCTCAGCCTCGTTATCCCCGGCATCCGGCGCATCATCAGAGACGACACCCTTGAACTGGCAGAGCAGGTTGAACTTCAGCCTGACGCCGTCGGAGAGACGGATGTCGTAGCCTTTGCCTCCCTTGCGGATGCTCACGACCGAAAGGTCGGCATGGTTTTTCTCCACATACTTACGGATTGTCCGGGGAACCAGATCCCGGGGCACGGTCTTCTTACCGCAGTCCACTGTCTTCCATTTTCCCTTGTTGGAAAATTCTATTTTCGCTCCGTTGGTGAGCTTCACGTCATAATCCGTCTTTTTAAGCAGATGACGGTCTACCTTTATCATACTGACCTTTGACTTCGGGAAGTGCTCCTTAAGCATCTGCTGCGCCTCCTCGGGAAGCTTTTCGCGGTCGATGGTGTAGCTGTCGATAAACGCATTGGCGGCGGTGGTCGACACTATCAGCGCGATCACTACCAGAAATAGTTTCCTTACGATATTATTCATCATATATAAAGCATTATTATTGTCAACGCCACAGCAGGCGTTCCGATTGCAACGGCACGGAGACGAATGCCGCCGATGGAGATGAAAGCCACCGAACCAAGCGGCCCGGATGCTTGTTGATATGAGGAAACCGGCTGATAGTCGGACGATTCTGCATAAACCATTAAAAACGAATAAAAATTATGAAAAAATCAATAATCGCCGCAACGCTGGCCACGATGGGAGCTGCCGCGATGCCTTTGAGCGGCGACGCCTGCACCCGCGTGGAGTATGTGGGAGAAGACTCCCTGATAGTGATCGGACGTTCCCTCGACTGGAAAACACCTATTCCGACCAATCTCTACGTGTATCCCAGAGGCATGAAGATGCTCGGCTCCGACCAGCCCAATCCGGTGAGCTGGACATCGAAATACGGGGCCGTCTACGCCGTGGGATATGACGGCGGCATAACAGAGGGAATGAATGAGAAGGGAGTATGCATCAACGGGCTTTTCTGCAAGGGCACGATCTATAACAATGAGGAAAGCCACGGCAAGCCGGTGATCTCGCTGGCGATGTTCGTGGCATGGCTCCTCGGCCAGAACGGATCGACTCCGGAGGTGGTGGATGCGCTGAAGCGGAGCGATTTCCAGATACAGGGCGCCACATTCGACGAGGGCACCGTGTCGACTCTGCACTGGGGCATAACGGACGCTGAAGGACGCTCTGCGATCCTCGAATTCGACAAGGGCGACGTGAGGGTCTACGACCCCGACAGCATAAGCGCGATGACCAACGACCCCAACTGGCCGCAGATGAGCGCTATAGTCAACTACTGGCGCAAGATCGGAGGCATCCACATGCTTCCGGGCACAGTCTCCAGCCCCGACCGGTGCGTCAGGGCCGACTTCTTCACCAACCGCGTGGAGAAGACCGGCGACGCCGATCTCGGCGTGTCGATAGTGCGCTCCATCATGGGTACCGTAAGCGTTCCCTACACGTATCTCGTGCCCGGAGAGCCCAACGTGTCGTCGACGCAATGGCGGAGCTACGCCAACCTTCGCGACAAGCGGTATTATTTCGATATCGTCACCAATCCTGGATTTTATTATGTCGACCTCAACAAGGTCGACCTGAGCCCCAATGGACGCGTGCTCCGCTTCGACACCTCCATCCATAAGGATGTGGTGGGAGATGTCACGAAGCTCTTCGAAGCATCTGAGCCGTTCAAGCCGATGTATTGAGGAGGTCAGCAGGTCAGTCGCCGGTCGGCAAGTCATTGGCCGGCTGTCCGGTATCAGGCCGGACGGCCGGCTCTTCGTGTGTAGCCGGCTCGACATCTGCGGCTGTTTTTTCGTCGGAGGCCGCAGTTGACTGCTGCGACGGCGTATCCGCCCCCGGTCCCACAGTGCGCTCGGGCAATACATCGGGAAGCTCCGGCTCCTCCTTCACCTCCTTTTTCGAGAGGGGGATGGTATAGACCAGGGAGAATGTGGCGTTGAGACCACCGGTCGTACCATAGCCGGGTATAAACCACACATTGGAGTTGGAAGGCTGTTTCACGTTCCACTTGAAATGATAGCGTACTGTCCACCCCATCGACAGGGCCTTGTATAGCTTCACCTTGATGCCGCCGAGCACCTCCCCGTAGAAGGCGTGCCCCTTCTGGTCGAGGATATCGAAACGCGCCGTCTGGTCCCAGTATGGCACGTCGACAGTGATGTCGGTGACGTCATACTTGAAACCGGCGTATGCCGCGCGGAAACCGAGGAATACCTGATAGTCGGGATTGCTCTTGTAGAGGAAATTGTAGTTCATGCCGAGCTTCGCGTAAAACGACGCCTTTCCCTTGTAGTGGAAATTGGCGTCGTCGGGGCGGCTGTCGGCGAAACCGATGCCGGCCTCAATTACAGGGAAAAACCAGTTGTGGAGCGAGATGTCGGCCCAGATATCATAGCTCTGGTGATTCTGTCCGGCCAGTTTCATCACCGCGTCAAAGAAGTTGACACCGATGCTTACTGAATTGAGCAGCGGATAGACAGGACCAGACTTGGCTTTGGTCACGGTGTCGAGGTCGGCAAGGAAAAGCACCGGCTCTTCCAGGGGCTCCCCGTGCTTGTCGTAGAAATGGAGGGTAGGCTGGCGTGGCTTCTCATCATCGTTTTCCACCGGATTGATGGTCTGCGCGCCCGCTCCGGCCACGGAGCATATCAGCAGCAGAAGCGATATCAGTCTATTGCATGTAATCCTCATATCAGTCATATTCTGGAATTACAGTGAAATATACCCTGATGTTCTCCCCTTCGGCATTGGTGATGATGCCGGCTGGGCAGGTCACGGAGTCGATGGCGTGGAGAGTGGTCGCTATCTCCCGTATACGGAAATCATACATCGCGCCGCATGCCGCCGACTCAAACCATGGCACGCGGTCGTAGACAAACGTGAGGGTGTCGGCGTCGGCAATCGACTCGAGCCGGGAACCCAGATAATCGATGATGAACGTAGTTGAGTCGCTGTCGATCTTAAACGGCAGGTAGGTGCTGCTGATACTGCCCCGGTCGTTGACCACACTGTCACCGACACTCCCTACACCCGTGATCGTGAGTCCGGACAGACTGACGGCCTGCAGCGGCTCCTCCGAAGAGTAGAAGCCGGCCAGCGGCAGTGCGTTCTTGTTGTCGAGACACTCGTCGGTGGAGCATCCCGACAGCGCGGACACCGACAGCGTCACCGCGAGAAACAAGATTGGAGCTTTCACCATTCTTCAGCTATGAGATAATTATTGCGCTCCGGCGAGTTTCTGGCAATCAGCTCTCCCGTGAAGCCTGTGAGGAAAAACTGCAGCCCCATTATCATGGCTGCGAGTGCCAGATAGAAATAGATGGAGTTGGTGACGTAGAAATTATAGGAGGGACTGCATATGCTCACTATCTTCAGGATCAGCACCGCCAGCACCGCCAGAAAACCGACGGCGAACATCGCTGACCCGAGCAGCCCGAAGATGTGCATGGGCTTGACACCGAACTTCGACTGGAACCATAGCGTGGCCAGATCGAGATAGCCATTGACAAAGCGGTCGAGGCCGAATTTGGTGTGGCCGTATTTGCGTGCCTGGTGATGTACCACCTTCTCCCCTATTTTCCTGTAGCCTGCGTTCTTGGCCAGATACGGGATGTAGCGGTGCATATCGCCGTAGATCTCTATGTGTTTCACCACCGGCAGGCGGTAAGCCTTCAGGCCGCAGTTGAAGTCGTGGAGGTTGCGGATGCCGCTGACGCGCCGGGCCGTGGCGTTGAAGAGCTTTGTCGGCAGAGTCTTGGAGAGGGGGTCGTAGCGTTTCTTCTTCCATCCCGACACGAGGTCGTAGCCATCCTCCTTGATCATGCGGTAAA
This sequence comes from uncultured Bacteroidales bacterium, assembly GCA_900554345.1. Taxonomy (GTDB): domain Bacteria; phylum Bacteroidota; class Bacteroidia; order Bacteroidales; family Muribaculaceae; genus Lepagella. The sequence continues at coordinate 5,790 of USHH01000095.1, forward strand.
GGGCCGGAATCTCATCGGGACTGTCCTGAAGATCGGCGTCCATCGTGATCACGACATCTCCCTTCGCCCTACGGAACCCCTCGTTGAGGGCCGGCGACTTGCCGTAGTTGCGCGAGAAGCTGATCGCATGCAGGGCGTCGTTGCCTTTCGCCAGATCTCTGATTACCTTCAGCGACTCGTCGGTCGAGCCGTCGTCTACAAATATTATCTCGTAGGTAAAGCCGTTTTCGACCATTACGCGCTCAATCCACCGGGTGAGCTCCGGAAGAGATTCCTCTTCATTGTAGAGGGGTATTACTACGCTGATATCCATAAAGAAAAGACGCTACATTATCATCTGACACTCTATCTCACCATCTGCTGCAGGTTGCGTCGGCCGCGCGAGAGCACGGCCGCGATCAGCAGCGACAGGAGAGAACCGAAAAAGCATGTGGCCCATGCCATCGAGGTGACAAACTGCACTCCGGTGGGGAGGGCGTTGTTGTCGATTGCCTTGCGGATGGAGGCTATCGAGGCCGTGTATTCGCCCCCGAGCCCTCCCCTCTCAACGCCGGCTATCGCCATCTCGAAATACTCCCTCACGAAGTGCGGCTCCACAAACATCACGTAGAGCAGCGAGAGGAACGTGCAGATAAGGGTTCCGAAAATAAAGATATATATGCCTGCCAGCCATAGGGGCGACACTCGGCGGTATGCCGGACTCTGAGCCACTATGCGTTTCATGAGCCACGCCGTGAAAAAGGGCAGACCGAGCAGCAGTGGCAATGCCATCATGGAGATCTGAGGGAGCCTGACGCTCAGAAGAAGGCATGCCGACATCAACGTGAGATAGAATCCCATCGGCACCCCGGCCTCGGCAGCATGTTTATATACAGATTTCATCTATTGTCATTAAACGGTTATCAAATCATCGGTATTTAAGGCGCCATACTCAGAACCCGAGACCGGCCTCGGCGAAAAGGCGCCTGTCGTCGGCCACGGTATTGCTCACGGTGGTGAGCATGTCTCCCATGAGCACTCCGTTGACCCCGCCGCGCAGCATCCTCAGCATCGACTTTCCGCTGAGCCTCATGCGGCCGCCGGCAAAACGGATTGCCTTGTCGGGAAGCACGAAACGCATCATGGCGGCGGTGCGCATTATCTCGTCCTCGCTGATAGGAGGAGTGTCTTGCAGCGGAGTGCCCTTGATGGGATTGAGGATGTTGAGCGGCACGGAATCGACGCCGGCATCGGCAATCTCGAAAGCGAAGTCTACGCGATCGGCCATCGTCTCCCCCATTCCTATAATTCCACCGGAGCACACCGAGAGCCCCGCCGCCTTGGCGGCAGCTATGGTCTTCAGCTTGTCTTCCCGTGTATGGGTCGTGCACAGAGTCGGAAACACCTTTGCCGAAGTCTCGAGGTTGCAGTGGTAGCGGCTGACGCCGGCCTCACACAGCTTTTTCATCTGGGCCTCGCCGAGCAGACCCATCGAGGCGCACAGGGAAATGCCGGTAGCCTCCGAGATCTTGCGGAACATATCGCAAAACACCTCGAGATCGCGACCGGAGACAGTGCGTCCGCTCGTGACGAGCGAGATGCGCTTTATGCCCTCCTTCTCATTGCGGCGCGCGGCATCGACCACCTTTTCCGCGTCGACAAAATCATAGGTCTCGCACCCGGTGTGATGCCTGATGGACTGGGCACACCATTTGCAGTCTTCGCCGCAGAGTCCGCTGCGGGCGTTCACAATGGAGCATGAATCGACAACCCGAGGCTTGAAATTGCGGCATATGGCGTCGGCGGCGGCGCAGAGCTCGTCGACGTCGGGATATGAAGCCACCCAGAGGGCTTCTTCACGGGTTATCTTGTCGCCGTCGATTACTCGTTGGGTCAGTTCTGAGAGTTTCATCATTCGTCAAATAGAAGTATCCGGGGGCTTCGCCGTGGCGGCAGAAGCCTCCGCTATCAACCCACAAAGGTAATAATAAAAAAGGAAACCGGAGGCCGCGAGAAAGATAAAAATAATTAAAACAACATTATCTGATGATTACCAACGCATTAAATACAGGAGGCTGAATGATTGGCAAGGGAGCGGAAAAATTTTTATTAAAAATAATGGAGAAAAATTTGCACAGTATTGGAAAAGTCGCTAACTTTGCAGCGCATTTGAGGAAAAGAGCTTTAGAGAACGCTCATAAGCAGACTTCACGTCGGCCTTCCCAAAAGGCATAAGCTTCAGTAGCTCAGTTGGTTAGAGCACCTGACTGTTAATCAGGGGGTCGTTGGTTCAAGCC
>USHH01000096.1 GCA_900554345.1 uncultured Bacteroidales bacterium
GTGATGGCGAGCACCTGCATCGAGCGGCCGAGCCCGCGCATCATGCGCCCCATGTGGGAGGCGATCTCGCCGGAGACTCCGGTATCAATCTCGTCGAAGACTATGGTCGACAGTCCGGCGTTGCCGGCCGCCACCGACTTCAGGGCGAGCATCACCCTCGACATCTCGCCGCCCGAAGCCACCGCCTCGAGAGGCTGGAGCTCACGGTTTCTGTTGAACGAGCAGAGGAAGTCGACCGACTCCTGCCCTTCGGGCGAGAGCTTGCCGGGCGTCAGCCTGATCTCGAACACGAAATTGGGCAGCCCGAGAGGACGTGCGGCCTCGCGGATGTCGGAGGCGAGCCTCAGCGCGGCCTCGGCACGCGACGCCGAAAGGATGTCGGCCTTCTGCTTGAGGGTGTGGGCGAGGACGCGGGCCTCGCGCTCGAGAGCCTCGAGATTGCCAGAGCCCGAATCGAGGCCGTCGAGCTTCTCGCGGAGACGCTTATGGAGGGCGAAAAGGGAGTCGCTGTCGGCTATGGCAAACTGGCGCTCGGCCTCGTAGAGCTTGTTCATACGCGCCGAAAGCCGGGCGAGCCTCGAGGGGTCTGCATGCACCCTCTCGAGATAGTCGGCCACTGTCTCGGCCACATCCTTGAGCTCGATATTCAGTGTCTCGAGGCGTGTGGCGAGGGCACTCCCCTCCTCCTCGCCGGAAAGGTTGAGGCCGCTTGCCTCCAGCAGACGTGCCGATTCGGCAATAGCGTCGACGGCACCGCCGTCCGCCCCCTGGAGACGGCTGTAGGCCTCCGAGAGACGCTCGCGGATCTCGTCGGCCTCGCTGAGGGTCTCATACTCGCGCTCTATCCTCTCGAGCTCTCCCTCCTTGGGGTTGAGCTTGTCGAGCTGCGCCACCTGGAAGCTCAACAGCTCGCGCTGCTGGCGACCGGCTTCGAGGGTCTCGCGGAGGCGCTTGATGGCCTTGCGCTTCTCCACATAGTCGGAGAAGGCCTTGTGGTAGTCGGCGAGAGCCTGCGCGTTTCCGGCGAAAGAGTCGAGTATTGAAAGTCTCGCCGATGGGTCGGCGAGGGTGGTGTTGCTGTTCTGGGTGTGGATATCGATGAGCATCGCGGCCACATCGGAGAGGAGCGAGAGGTTGACTGGAGTATCATTGATGAACGCGCGGGAGCGCCCGGCCGGCGAGAGCTCGCGGCGGATCAGGAGCACGCCGTCGTCGGAGAGGTCGATGTTGTTGTCGAGCAGAAGGCCCTCAACAGACTGAGGGATGCCGGAGAACTCCGCCTCCACGAGCGCCTTGGAATCGCGTCCGGCCACGGCCTTGGAGTCGGCGCGCGAGCCGGTGAGCAGCGAAAGGGCGCCGAGCATGATCGACTTGCCGGCGCCGGTCTCTCCGGTGATGATCGTGAGGCCGTCGGTCAGCGAGATCTCCACATGGTCGATCAGCGCGTAGTTTCGTATGTCGAGATGAGTGAGCATAGACGGGAAATGGGTTGAGGGGTGAGAGGGTCACTGCTCCTCGGCGCCTTTCTTGATCTTGTCGAGGCGCTCGGAGTCAGTGGGATATATGGGTTCGAGGAGCTTGTAGACTGCCTCACGCTCTGTGGCGGGAGCCTTTGAATAGACATTCACGAGCTCGTCGAGCTTGGCGTCGCGGAAGATGGAGAGGGCCACCGACATGGGGGCGTTGCGGTGGATGGTCTCGATGGCCTTTAGCGACTCGGTGATGACCGCCCTTCCCTTGTCGGGGCTCGACACCATCTCGTCGAGGCCCTTTCGGTGATAGTTGTAGAGTAGGTCGCGGATCGCCGAAGTGTTGCTCTCGGTATAGGAGTTGAGCACCGCACTGCGGTTTTTGGTGTCCTCGAAAGTTCGCCAGCCGATCTCGCCGCTGCTCTGCGCCATCTGCACTATAGAGGCGGCCTTGTCGTAGTAGGGTTGGCCGCCGAGCGGCGAGAAGCTGTCGTAGTCGAGGGCGAGGAAGAGATAGGCGTAGAAATTGAGGAGCCCGGTGAGGTTGTTGTCCCAGCTCGTGTCGTTGAATACCAGCGGGTCACCCTCGCGGTAGTCAAACTCCACCTTCGTGTCGCGGAAATTGAGAAGCGTCGTGGTATAGGTGGAGTTATAGACGGGGCGTGAGAGCTGCACCTGGATCTCCCCCTTTATGCGGTCGTCGGCATACTCCTTGACCGTAAGGAAGAAGCGGCATTCGATCTTCTCATTGGGAGAGAAGACATTGGGGGTGAACTTAGTCTCGTTGAAATAATCGGAAATCGACTGCTGGAGTGTCTCGAAAACGCTTTTCGACGAACCCTCTACCGACTGGGAATTGACCTCCACCGTGCAGCGGAGCTCCTGGGCGGAGGCCGAGGCCAACGTCCACAGCACGGCGAGGAGCACACCGAGAGACCGGAATATCATTCTATATCGCATCATTACGACATTATAACGCAATAACGGGGCGATTTATTTGCCGAATACCGCGTCGATGATATCCGCTGCCACCTCCGCCTTGCTTTTCAGCGGGAAATCGGCAACGGAGCCGTCGGCACCTACAATGGAAACCTTGTTGGTGTCGGTCATGAAGCCGGCTCCCTTGTCGCGCAGGGAATTGACCACAATCCAGTCAAGGCGCTTACGCTCCATCTTGGAGAGGGCGTTGCGCATCACATCGTCGGTCTCGAGAGCGAAGCCCACGAGGGTCTGGCATTTCTTACGGGCGCCGAGCTCGGCGGCGATATCGGGGTTCTTCACGAGGGTGAGCTGCATCTGCTCCACGCCCTCGCGCTTGATCTTCTTCGTGGCCTCGAACTCGGGACGGTAGTCGGCCACGGCGGCCGAGAGCACGGCGCAGTCGACGGAACCGAAGGCTGCGAGCGCGGCCTCGAGCATCTGGCGGGCGTTGGTGACGTCGACGCGGGTGATGTCGCCGGGAGGCGTCGGGAGCGATACAGGGCCGGCCACGAGAGTGACGGAGGCGCCACGGCGCGCGGCCTCGGCGGCGATGGCGAAGCCCATCTTGCCGCTGGAATAATTGCCTATGAACCTGACGGGATCGAGGTTCTCGTAGGTGGGTCCGGCGGTAACGAGTATCCTGCGGCCGCAGAGCGAGCCCGATTTATGGAAATACTCCCTGATGCGCTCCACTATTTTCTCCGGCTCTTCCATGCGTCCTTTGCCGGAGAGACCGCTTGCGAGCTCACCGGCCGCCGGTTCTATGATGTCGACGCCGTCGGAGGCGAGGGTCCGGATGTTGCGCTGCGTGGAGGGAGACTTCCACATGTCGAGGTCCATGGCGGGCGCCACCATAACGTGCTCCTTTGCCGAGAGGTATGTCGTGATGAGCATATTGTCGGCTATGCCGTTGGCCATCTTGCCGAGAGTGGAGGCCGTGGCCGGAGCCACCACCATCAGGTCGGCCCAGAGGCCGAGGTCGACATGACTGTGCCATTCGCCGGTGTTGGCAGCGAAAAACTCGCTCACCACGGGCTTGCCGCTTAGCGCGGCGAGAGTGGCGGGAGTGATGAACTCCTTGCCGTTGGGGGTGATCACCACCTGCACCTCGGCGCCCTCCTTGACGAGAAGCCGCAGAAGACAGGCCGACTTGTAGGCCGCGATGCCGCCAGAGATGCCGAGCACTATGTGCTTACCTGCCAGAATGCTGCCTCCGCTCCTCATCGTATTCAAATTTAATGCGCCGAAGCACGTCCTTGGTGTTGCGGGGGAAATCGCCCTGCATCATCCAGTCATAGAAAGAGGGCTCGCGCCGGAGCACCTCCTTGACGGGACGCCCCTTGTGCTTGCCGAAATTGAAGACGGGCACGTCGTTCTTGTCGAGGCAGATACGGCCGGCGAGGTCGAGGTTGTTGCCGGAGCGGGAGAAGTCGGCCAGGAAAGAGATGTCGTTCTGCAGCGAGTCGTATCGGTCGAGCTGGCTTTTCAGCACCTCGTAGGTGGCGCGTGTGTCGGCCAGGGCGCTGTGGGCGTTCTCAAGGTCCTTGCTGCAATAGAACTTGTAGGCGGCGACGAGTGTGCGCTGCTCCATCTTGTGGAAGATATTCTGGACATCGACAAACCTGCGGCCCACGATGTCGAAAGTGAGGCCGGCGCGGGCGAACTCCTCGATGAGGAGGGGCACGTCAAACTTATTGCTGTTGTATCCGGCGAAGTCGCACCCCTCGAAAATCTTCAGCAGGCTGTTGGCCACCTGCCTGAAGGTGGGTGCGTCTTTCACGTCTTCGTCGGTGATATGATGGATAGCCGTGCTCTCTTCCGGGATATGCATCTCGGGATTTATGCGGCGGCTCTTCGACTCCTCGGTGCCGTCGGGGAAGACCTTAATATACGAAAGCTCCACGATACGGTCGCGGGTGACATTGGTGCCGGTGGTCTCGAGGTCGAAAAACACCAGCGGGCGCTCAAGAGACAGATTCATTATTTCTATTCTGTATTAATCAAACACCTGGAGAGGCATCTGCACGATCACGAGGTTTTCGCCGGGCTGCTGCTCGGCCGGGGCGAAGATGCCGGGGCGCGCGGGGTCGGAGAGCTGGATGAGGGCGTCGTCGCCTGGGATGTTGGAGAGGATCTCCACCGTGAATCCGGCGTTGAAGCCTATCGTCATCTCGTTGCCGTCATACTGGCAGGGCACCTTTTCCTTTGCGGATGTCTGATAGTCGAGGTCCTGCGCCTCAAGGAGCACATCGGCGGGGCCTATGGTGAACTTCACCAGATTGGATGCCTTGTTGGCGAATATGGCCACACGCCTCATGGCGATGAGAAGCGCCTCGCGGCTGATGTTCATCACGAAAGGCGACGACGAGGGAATCACCCGGTTGTAGTTGGGATAGTTGCCCTTTATGAAACGGCATGAGATCTCATAGTTGGCAAAGCGGAAGGTAGCGCTCTTGGAATCCATGACTATGCTGACAGGACCGTCTTCCTTGCTGATGATGTTGCGTATGATGGCGGCGGGCTTCGCCGGCATGATGAAGGAGGTCTCGACGCCGGGAGCGGCCATGGTGTTGACGTATTTCACGAGCTTGTGGGTATCGGAGGCCACGAAAGTGATGTCGTCGTTGTGGATGTCCCAGAATATACCGGTCATCATGGGTCGGATAGGCTCCTGACTTACGGCATAGAGTGTGTTGTCGATGCCTTTCTTCACCATCTCGGCAGGCACGGAAATCTCGATGGCGTTCTCCATGTCGGGGAGCTTGTCGGGATACTCGGCGGCATTGATGCCGGAGAAATTAAACTGGCCGTTGAGGAAGGAGACATCGATCTGCTGGGTCTCCTCGTTGACGCTGAAGGAGATTGGCTGGTTGGAGATTTCCTTGGTGACCTCCATGAGCATCTTGGCGGAGACGGCAATGGCGCCGTCGGACTCCGAATCAAGCACTTCCATCGATGCCTTCATGAGGTTTTCGGAGTCAGCACCCACGATGGTGAGGATATTGCCTTCCACCCTGAGCAGGAAATTGTCGAGGATGGAGAGGGTATTTTTAGAGTTGATCACCTTGCTGACAGCCTGGAGCTGCTGCTGGAAAGCTTTGCCGGCGACATTAAACTTCATATTAATAGATATTTAGCGTTATTCAAAAACAAAAGAACGCGCCAAGAGCCGGAAAAACTCAATAACGCAAATACAAAGGTAATAAAAAAATGGGTGAAAGGCAAAAGGCCGTGTCGGAAAATAGACACGGCCTTTTTATGAAAAAGATTGACGGAATTACTCTGCGACAACCTCGAATTCGATCTCGCAGCTGACCTCCTTGTGGGGCTTGATGGTGGCGGAGTAGACTCCGACCTCCTTGACAGGCTCCTTGAGGAAGATGATCTTGCGGTCGATCTCGTGGCCTTCCTTGAGAAGGGCCTCGGCAATCTGGAGGGCATTGACGGAGCCGAAGACAGTGCCGGTGGAGCTTGTCTTGGCGCCGATGGTGAGGCGGAGTCCTTCGAGCGACTTCACGAGGTCTTCGGCCTCCTGCTTGATCTTGGCGAGCTTATGGGCGCGCTGACGCTGGTTTTCCTCCAGCTGCTTGACAGCGGCGTTAGAGGCGATGATTGCCTTTCCCTGGGGAATCAGGTAGTTGCGGCCATAACCATCTTTCACTTCCACGATATCGTCCTTGTAGCCGAGGCTAGCGACGTTTTCCTTAAGTATGACTTTCATTGTATCCTAAAGTTTGAGAGTAAAAAATGATTATTTCATCAGGTCGGTGACGTAGGGGAGAAGGGCGAGGTGGCGGGCACGCTTCACGGCCTGGGCCACACGGCGCTGGAACTTCAGCGAAGTGCCTGTGATGCGGCGGGGAAGAATCTTGCCCTGCTCGTTGAGGAACTTCTTGAGGAACTCGGGGTCTTTGTAGTCGATATACTTGATACCGCTGCGTTTGAAGCGGCAGTATTTCTTCTTCTTGGTGTCGACTGTGAGAGGTGTGAGGTAACGGATTTCGCTGTTTGCTGCCATGGTTTAAGCCTCCTTTGCTTCTGCGGCTTCGGCTGCGGGAGCCTCGGCGGGTTGATTGTTTGCTTTGTTAGCTCTGAGAGTCCTTCTCTTCTCGGCATACTCAACGGCGTATTTGTCGAGACGGAAGGTGAGGAAGCGGATCACGCGCTCGTCGCGGCGGAAGGCGGTGTCAAGCTTCTTGACGACGGTGGGCTCACCTTTGAATTCGAGAAGCACGTAGAAGCCGGTGCTCTTCTTCTGGATGGGATAGGCGAGTTTACGCAGTCCCCACAGCTCTTCGTTGACGATCTCGCAGCCCTCGGCCTTGAGAGTGTCTTTGAATTTCTCAGCCGCTTCCTTCATCTGTTCGTCAGACAAAACGGGAGTTAAAATGAAAACGGTCTCGTAAGTATTCATAAATGTTTGAAAAAGTTGTTGTATAGCGATTTAGGGCGGAGGTGCCCGAAATCGGCTGCAAAGGTAGCAAATAATCCCGACATATGCAAATATTTACCTTGCCAGTTTTAAGCGAACACATAAAATGCAGAGGCAGACCGAAGTCAGCCTCTGCATTTTATATTCAATCCAGAATCACTCTGTGTAGAGGTAGTCTTTGATCTGGTCGGGGTGGAAATTGGCGATGAAGTCAGCATGCTTGGCGACCTCGGCCTGTCCGTATTTCACATAGACTATCAGCGAGCGCTCCACGGAGGCGTCGCGCTGGGAGTCCTGAAGCAGGAGATAACCCATGATGATGTGTCCGGCCATCTCCACCATGCGGCGTGCCATGAAGTCGATGTATGCGGGATCCTTGATACCGGTGACGCTCTCGACGCTGGCGGCATACTGCTGCGTCATGTAGACGAGGGTGTTCTTCACGTCCTCGAAAGCGGGAGCCACTTCCTCACCCTCCCATTCACGGATGGTGTTGAGATAGGTGCCGGTGGTGACGTGGCGGATTGCGGCCACCACCTGGAGCTGCGTCGTGCCCTCGTAGATGGAGGTGATGCGCGCGTCGCGGTAGAGGCGCTCGCAGCGGTAGTCCTTCATGAAGCCGCTGCCGCCGTGGATCTGGATGCAGTCGTAGGTGTTCTGGTTGCAGAACTCCGACGTCATCCCCTTTGCCAGCGGCGTGAACGCGTCGGCGAGGCGGCTGAAATGCTTGGCCTCCTTCTTCTCGTCGAGAGTGAGGGGCCGCTCCTTGGCGATATCGTCGTAGACCTTATACATGTCGACATATCTCGAGCATGCGTAGAGGAGCGCGCGGGAGGCGTCGAGCTTGGCCTTCATCAGCGAGAGGATCTCGGCCACGGCAGGGAACTCGATGATGGCCTTGCCGAACTGGCGGCGGTCCTTGGCATAGTCGAGGGCCTCGCGGTAGGCGGCCTCAGAGAGGCCGACGCTCTGGGCGGCGATGCCGAGGCGGGCGCCGTTCATGAGGGCCATCACATACTTGATGAGGCCGAGGCGGCGGGAGCCGACGAGCTCCACGGGAGCGTCCTTATAAACGAGTTCGCATGTGGGCGAGCCCTTGATGCCCATCTTGTTCTCGATACGGCGCACAGTGACGCCGCCGTTGCGCTTGTCGTAGAT